>JBCCJB010000051.1:0-15680 GCA_039028015.1 Planctomycetota bacterium | reverse complement strand
GACTGGTTTGCTCCCCCAATTAAGGCCTGCCGATTTTGAACGATCTTTTTCGCACTGGGGCTTGGCACGTCACTCTGCTGGCCACTTGTGCTGGTGGCGTATTCTTGGCCAGCACCGTTGGTTGCGATTCAACATCGAATCCTGTCTTGGATCGACCGGACGATGTGAGAAATGTCAGCACCGGAGATTCCAAATCAACGCAATTGCTGGTTGATGATTTTGTTCTTCCGACGCTACCCGTCGTCGAACCGATTGAGTCCGCGTTTTCGTTGATGACTTGGAATCTGGAATGGTTTTGGGATGACGAGACCCGCGACAATTTCAGCGACCTGTCCATCGAACAGTCGGCTCCCAGTCGAAATGATTGGAACTGGAAACGTGACAGTGTGGCGGCAGCGATCGCGCACGTGCGCCCCACGGTCGTCGCGACGCAAGAAGTCGAGGGACAACGGACGCTTTGGTACCTGACACGCGCACTCGAGCGAAATCACTCGCTGCGTTATGACGAGTTTCTGATTAAGGGCGACGACCACTTTACCGAACAGGATGTCGGGTTGTTGGTCACCGAGCCAGCGAGTGTGATGGCAACCATGCGTGGCCATATGACGGAGTCGATGCGGGCCTCCGATCAATTTGGCAGTGTTTCAAAACATTTAATCACGCGGATGACGATTCCCGTCGGAGATCAAGAAGAGACCATTTTTGTGGTCAATGTTCACTTGCGGGCACGACCTGAACGCGAGGACCTGCGTGTTAAGCAGATTAAGTCGCTTAACGCTTGGATCGATCAATTGGTCGTGCCTGAGATCAATGGGATACCGGTTCACTTGGTTGTTATGGGTGATTTCAACACCGAACATCCCGTCGGGAACGTGGGAGCGGACACTGAACTGGGTTTGGCCATCTCACGCGGCACGTCAGAGCCTGATGACGACTTGGTTGACTTGCATCAATTCATCGATGAAGCGAATCGTCGAACGCATTTGTTGGATGGTCGCCAGTACGATCGAATTCTGGTGTCAAAGTCGTTGATCGAGGACGATCCTGACACCGCGGATCTTGTCCTGTCTTCAGTGCGTGTCGCTGATGAGCTTGCCGTTCGCGGATCGCGTGACACGGAGCTGGAACATTGGGACAATGGTTACTGGAATCATGATGTCAACGAACGCGACGTGAGCGATCACTATCCGGTTCTGGCCCACTTTCAAATTCAGTAACGTACGCAACGCCAATGAGTGACGCTGTTGTGATTCGCCTTGATGAATTGCTGAAGTCCCAAGGTCTTGTGGGCACCGGCGGAGAAGCCAAGATTCGAATTCAGTCGGGTGAGGTGACGGTCAACGGTCAAGTTGAGACTCGTCGGCGTCGCCAGCTGCATGTCGGTGATCGGATCTGTTTTGGTGATGTGGAGATCGACATTGAGCCGGATGGTGAAGTTGATCCCGCCGGGGGTGTCGAGAGTGCCGATTCGGAATCGCGAATTGAAAACTGATGCGGCAAGCTCGCAAGTGTCGGTCTGCGTTGGGACAACTCCGGTGCAACGTGATGCACTGATGCCACAAAATCCACGTGCCTCTCAATCGTCATCGAAATGATTGGAAACACGATTGATGCCGTGATGACCGCTTGGTTGGGTTGCCCAGGATGGTTGCAGACCGGTGCGTTGGTGCTGTTGGGAGTGATTGTCGGTGCGATCGCTAACCATGCCATCACGACGTGGTGTTGGTTTAATCGCCCCAGTTCACCGTGGGCCAAAATCAACCATTGGAACTTGACAGGCGAAACGGCCGCCGTCGCGGACTCGCTGCCACAGCGTCCCTGGTGGTCACGCGTCCCGGTTTTTGGATGGATCGCGATGCGCGCTGAGACACCGCTGTTCGGGAGCGGGTTTTGGATTCGACCGCTATGCATCGAGCTTTCCTTGGCCGCGATGCTGCCAATGATTCACAGTGCATATTTGAGCGGGCTGTTTTTGCCGGCTGTTGTGCCGCCCGCAACCGTTGCCGCATGTGCGACGTGGCTGGCGTTAATCTTTTTTGTCCATGTTGGCGTCATTGGTGCGATGGTCGCGGCCACGTTCATCGATTTTGACGAGCGAACCATTCCCGACGCGATCACACTGCCCGGGACTCTGATCGGTTTGTTGATTGCGTCGTGTTCGCCGATGATCTTCTTGCCCGGATTGGAACTCAATGGGGTGGGGCCAGTCCTGTTCTACTCGCCCGAGACACTGACCCAACGTTGGATGGGTGTTACGGGGTTGTTGACCGGAATCGGGATTTGGTCGACGTACTGCTTTGCGATGGCGGATCGACGTTGGATCATGCGACGTGGCATCGTTAAGGCGTTAGCGTGGTTTTGGCATGCCTTAACCAGGACGGGCACTTGGAAATGGTTGCTCATGTTGTGGTTGGTCGGAATTGTGGTGATCGGCGCGGTGCATTGGGTGGGAAATCGCTATTGGGTCGGATTGTTAACGTCGCTCTCAGGATTGGCGGTTGGTGGCGGTTTGATTTGGGTGGTTCGGCTTATCGGTCGATTGGCTTTGGGCAAAGAAGCGATGGGATTTGGCGATGTCACGTTGATGGCGATGATCGGGACATTTGTGGGCTGGCAGGCGGCTCTGATTGCTTTTTTTCTGTCTCCCATGGCGGCCTGCGTGATCGTTTTGGTGCGTTGGGTGATCACTCGTGAAGCGGCAACGCCTTACGGTCCTTATTTGTGTGCCGGAGTGGCTTTGACGGTTGCCTTCTGGGATTCGGTTTACAATCGGAACCTGCGGCTAACTCTGATGATGCTCGGGGGCAACTTGCTTTGGTTCGGCGTCGCAATGGCGCTTGCGTTGTTGGCGATGCTCTGGATGTGGCGGTTGGTCAAGGAACGGTTGATTCAATGATTGCGATTCCGAAAGATGACGCTGAAATTGGCTGACCCCGTCGTTGCGGTCGACATCGATTTTCAAATCCCGGCGCGGCAATGCGTGCGCTTCACTCGGGATGTGGTTGATCAACAGATCGATGTGTTGTGGGATGTGCTTCGGCCCGGCGGGGATCGGCCGCCAAGAGTCATGTTGGTCGCCGACGCGGCCGTTGCATGTTCATCGGATCGCTTGAATCGACTTCGCTTGCAATTGGATGCCCATGATGGCGTAACTCTGGTGCTGCCTAGCGACGGTGAATCGACTGATGGAATGCTGACGATCCCGGGCGGCGAAGCGGTCAAGAACGATCGACGTTGGGTCGAAGTGCTGCTGAATCAGATTCACGACAATCATCTTGACCGTCGTAGCTACATTGTTGTCGTGGGTGGGGGTGCGGTGTTGGATGTCGTCGGTTACGCGGCGGCGATCGCACATCGGGGTATTCGGTTAGTGCGTTTGCCGACAACGACGCTTGCTCAAGCCGACTCAGGGGTCGGCGTCAAAAATGCAATCAATCACTTTGGAAAGAAGAACTGGATTGGAACCTTTGCGGTGCCGTGGGCAGTCATCAACGACGCGGCACTTTTGAACACGCTGCCCGATCGGGAATTTCGCAGCGGATTCAGCGAGGCCATCAAAGTTTCACTACTCAAATCTCGGGACGATTTTGACTGGTTGAGTGATCATGCGTCGCGAATTGCCGCTCGCGATGATCACGTGTCTGCGGAAGCCATGCGGCGATCTTGCATTTGGCACCTGAGACATATCACGGGGGAGGGCTCAGATCGGGGTGATGCTGACCCATTTGAAACTCGTGAGGCACGGCCGCTCGATTTTGGACACTGGTCGGCGCATCGGCTCGAATCATTGAGCGACTATCAGATTCAGCATGGCGAAGCCGTTGGGATTGGGGTGGCAATTGATTGTGTGTACAGCCATCTTTGCCATGGTTTTCCGTGGTCAGCGGCTGAGCGTGTTTGCATGAGCCTGTCGGCTCTGGGACTGTCGCTGGATCATGAGCTGCTCGGCCAGCCGGAGCGATTGCTCGAGGGATTGGAAGAATTTCGTCAGCATCTGGGCGGTCGGCTGACCGTGACCATGTTGCGTGACATTGGTGACCCCGTCGACGTGCATCATATCGATCGTGCTGCGATGCTCGAGTCGATCCGTCGGGTGCGAGGGTGGGAGGAATCGGCGGGCTCGTCTACACTTCGTGCCTGATTCGAGACCGTTATTCAACCACAGGAACTCGCTGCTATGGCTGCAGGATCGTCAACGTCGCCACCCGCTGACTCCAGTCAAATTCAAGCGGCTTTGACTGCGCTTCAGGTAGCGTCCGATGCTGATCAGATCACTGATGGAGCTGTCACCAACATCACGGCTTGGCTGACCGAGGATCGATACGCCCCGTATCGCGAGACGACATTGGCCCATATCAACGATCAAAACTGGAAACAGCTCGACGACGTTTTTTGGACCATCATTCCGTTTGGAACTGGCGGTCGTCGCGGCAAGATGTACGAGATCGGTTCCAACGCCATCAACGATCGCACCATCGGCGAAAGCGCTCAAGGTCTGGCGAGTTATGTCCTGGACTATCACGCCGATCATCCCGACAAAAAATTGACGTGCGCGATTGCCTATGACACTCGGCATCGCAGCCGTCATTTCACCGAGTTGTGCGCGGGCATCATGGTTGCCAACGGAATCGATGTGATGCTGTTGGATGATTACAGGGCGACGCCGCAACTGTCTTTTGCGGTTCGCGAGCTCGGTTGTGATTGCGGCATCATGGTGACGGCCAGTCACAATCCGCCCAGCGACAACGCGGTGAAGGTCTATTGGTCATCGGGAGCCCAGGTGCTGCCGCCGCATGACAAGGCGATCATTGATCGCGTGATGGCCTGTCAAGAAATCAAGGTCACGCCTTTTGATGAGGCTTTGGCCGATGGTCGTGTCAAAATCGTGACGGATCAAATCGATCAAGCGTATTTGAAGGCGGCATTGGCATGTCGCTTTGAAGGACCACGCGACCTCAAGGTCTTGTACACGCCGCTTCATGGCGTTGGCGAACTTGCCGTTGTGCCGCTGATGAAAGCGGATGGATTTGAATCGGTTGACGTCTACGAGCCGCATCGCGAACCCAGCGGCGATTTCCCGAACGTGCCGGGTCATGTGTCAAATCCCGAAAACGTGAAGGTATTCGAGGCACCAATTGAGTACGCCAAGCAAAATGGTCATGAGTTGATCATGGCGACGGACCCCGATTGCGATCGCTTGGGTGTTGCAGCACCGATCACCACGGACCCCAGCGGTCAGTGGGGCACCTTCAACGGCAATCAGATCGCGGCTTTGTTGTGCAGCTATGTGCTCGAGCAATCGGCTCAGTCAAATTCGCTCACATCGGATTCGTATGTCATCAAGACCCTTGTGACGACGGAACTGGTCCGTTCGATCGCGTCGGCCCATGACGTTCGTACGGTGGGTGAACTCCTCGTTGGTTACAAACACATCGCCGAAGCGATGGACCGTGAGGGTCCGGAGCATTTTGCGTACGGTTGCGAAGAGTCGCACGGTTATTTGGTGGGCAGCTACGCTCGCGATAAGGATGGTGCCGTTGCTTGCATGCTGATGGCTGAGCTGGCCGCGAGTTTGAAGTCGCAGGGGCGTAGCATGCACGACTACATGGCCGATCTTTACCGACAACACGGTCTGCATCGAGAGAATCTGATCAATGTCTTCATGGAAGGCAGCGAAGGGATGGCTGCCATGCAGCGATTGATGCAATCGTTTCGTGAGAAGCCGCCAGAATCGCTGGGCAACATCAACGTTGGAGGCGTGCGTGATTATCTGAGTCAAACGCGAACCCAATTAACCACTGGTCAGTCCGAACCCTTGCCCGGCCCGAACGGCAATTTGATCATCATGGATCTGGAGGCTGCGGGCAATTACGTCGCGGTGCGTCCGAGCGGAACGGAACCTAAGGTGAAGTTTTATATCTTCACCCGGCTCAATCCTGAAGACTCGCAGGATTTGACGGCAGCCGACGACGTGCTGTCCAGTCGCATCGCTGACATTGAATCCGACCTGCGTGAGTACGCACGGTTGCACAGTTGAAACGATTGCCGCACGCGCGTCGCCAGGCCGCGATGGCGTTCATTTTGCTCACGTTGCTGATCGATATCCTTGCGATTGGGATTATCGTTCCAGTCTTGCCGGAATTGGTCAAGGAATTCGTCGGTGGCAATGACGCCATGGCGGGATGGTATGTCGGCATCATCGGTGCGATCTACTCGCTGATGCAATTCTTTTTCGCGCCTATTCTGGGGTCGTTATCAGACCGATTTGGTCGGCGGCCGGTTATCCTGGCATCGCTGTTTGGTTTGGGCGTTGATTTCATTGTGACGGCGCTGGCTCCCACGATTGCCTGGTTGTTCTTTGGAAGGCTGATTGCCGGCGTGATGGGCGCCAGCATCTCGACCAGCAACGCCTACATCGCTGACATCTCAACGGAGGAAAATCGCGCTCGGAATTTTGGGCTGGTTGGCGTCATGTTTGGGTTGGGATTCATCATCGGACCGGCATTGGGGGGTGTGTTGGGCGCCATCAACCTGCGTTATCCATTCTTTGCTGCCGCGGCCTTATCGCTAGTCAATTGGTTGTACGGCTACTTTGTCTTGCCCGAATCGTTGACCGAGGAGAACCGCAACAAGGAGCCTCTCGGGCCACCGTCACTGCAGGCACTCAATCCGTTGCGTTCGGTTGTTCAGTTGAAAACGTATCCGATGGTCGCGGGACTCGCCGTCGCGTTTGTTTTCAGCTCATTGGCACAGCGTGGGCTGGAGAATGTTTGGATTCTTTCGATGGGTTATCGCTTTGATTGGAATGAAGCCACCAATGGATTGACACTCGCGCTGGTTGGTTTGATGGCGATGATTGTTCAAGGCGGCATGGTTCGACCGGTGATTCGTCGATTTGGAGAACGTCGTGTCGCCATCTTCGGCACATGCATTTCGGTGATCTCGTTTTTGGGTTACGGGCTAGCAACCCAAGGATGGATGATTCCTTGTATTGTCGTTTTTGGATCGCTGAGTGGTTTGAGCGGTCCGGCGATCCAGTCCTTAGTGACCGGAACGGTGGAAGCGGACCAGCAAGGTCGCGTTCAAGGCGCACTCACGTCGGTATTGAGTCTGACGAATATATTTGCACCGTTGATTTTCACGGCGGGGTTGTTCAGCTATTTCACGTCGGCACGCGCCCCGTTCGAATTTGCGGGATCACCGTTCATCTTTGGATCGGCTCTGTTGGCAATTTCGCTGGTGGTGCTAATCCGTGTGCTCAAGAGATATCCCGCTCGTTCAGTCAAGGTTGAAACCACGGCATGACACGCCGCGTGTTAGTGACCGGCTGTAGTGGGTTTTTGGGTGGCGAAATCGTGCGGCAGTGTCTCGCGCGCGGTGACGACGCCGTGGGTTTATCACGTCGGCTGACACCCGATCTGGTGCATTTGGGAATGGCGCACCATCGCGGTGATTTGTTGGATACTTCGTATCTAAAGCGAGTGATTCATGACGTCGATGTCGTTGTCCATACAGCTGCCGTCGCCGGTATTTGGGGCCCATCCCAGTTCTTTTTTGACAACAACGTCGTCGCGACACGGAACGTGATCGATGCATGCCGACACGCTGGCGTCTCGCAGCTGATCTTTACGAGCAGCCCCAGCGTCACGTTTGACGGTAACGATCAAAGTGGAATCGATGAGGCGGCAGCGTCGTATCCAGACCGATGGATGTGTGAGTATCCTCGGACGAAGGCGATCGCGGAGCAAGAAGTCTTAGCCGCCAATGACAAGGCGGGTTTGAGAACCGTCGCACTGCGTCCTCATTTGATTTGGGGACCGGGAGATCCTCATTTGTTGCCACGGATTCTCGAGCGTGCGCGGACGGGGCGACTACGCATCGTCGGCAATGGCACCAATCGGATCGATACGGTGCATATCGTCAATGCAGCGGCCGCTCATCTGGATGCCATGGATGCGTTGTCAAGCCAACCCGAATTGGCTTCGGGTCGCGCTTACTTCATCGCTCAAGACGAACCGGTGGCGTGTTGGCCGTGGATCGCGCGACTTTGTGAGATGCACGCTGTGACGCCACCTTCAAAGCAGATTTCCTACTCCGCTGCCAAACGTCTTGGCAGCGTGTTGGAAGCGATCTATCGAGTGACTGGCAGGCGATCTGAACCGCCCATGACGCGATTTGTCGCGGCTCAATTGGCCAAAGATCATTACTTTGACATTTCAGCGGCAAAGCAGCACCTTGGCTATCACGTTCGCATGTCGATGGAAGAAGGACTCCAAAGCCTGCTGCCACAATGAAACGATTGGCGGGGGCTGGAACGAATGCGACCCGGCAGCGATAACACTCGCCAAATCGTTTCCCGTTCCAGCTTACATCTGAGGTGTTCGCCATGTCAGCCTTTCAGCGTGTCGCAAAACTCGCATTGGAAGATGGCACCGTCTACAGCGGATACGGGTTTGGTGCGCGAGGAGAAGTGACCGGCGAGGCGGTCTTCAACACGTCCATGACTGGGTATCAGGAGATCCTTACCGATCCCAGTTACTGCGGTCAAATCGTGACCATGACCTATCCGGAGATTGGAAACTACGGCGTCAACTCGATTGATGTCGAACGAGGTGGACCCTCGTTATCTGGGTTTATCGTTCGCAATCAAAGTCGCATCCACAGCAATTATCGCGCAGAAGACGAGCTTAGTCGGTATCTCGAAATGCATCATGTGGTCGGCCTGACGGGCATCGATACGCGTTCGCTGGTACGACGCATCCGTTCCCAGGGTGCCATGCGTGCGGTGTTGTCAACGGACGACTTGGATGATGCCTCGCTAGTCGCCAAAGCAAAATCGTCCGATTCTTTGGTCGGCATCGATATGGTCGCCAAGGTGATGCCGGAGCATGTCTCGACGTGGGATACCGAACTTGACGATTGGACGAAGGCTGAAATAGGTGTCAAATCGAGTTCTGCGACCGACGATTCGGATCGTCCGCATGTGGTGGCAATGGATTTTGGCATGAAGTGGAACATCCCCCGGCATCTTCGAAGCCGCGGCAATCGAGTCACGATTGTTCCAGGGAACACGTCAGCCGATGACATTTTGTCCATGAAGCCTGACGGGGTGTTTTTGTCCAACGGCCCCGGTGATCCTGAACCGCTGACGTATGCTCACGAGACGATTAAGAATCTGATCGGCCAGACGCCCGTCTTTGGCATTTGTCTTGGTCATCAGTTGTTGTCGTTGGCTTGTGGTGCCAAGACGTTCAAATTGAAATTTGGGCATCGAGGTGCCAATCAACCGGTAATCGATCTCACCACGAACAAGGTTGAGATCACGACGCAGAATCACGGGTTTGCGGTCGATGACGATGGGTTGCCGGATTGCTTGGAAGTGACGCATCGCAATTTGAATGACGACACCATCGCTGGCGTGCGTCATCGCGACGGCAATGCTTTTGCGGTGCAGTACCACCCCGAGGCAGCATCGGGTCCGCACGATAGCCATTATTTGTTTGATCGTTTCCAGGATTGCCTAAGTCCTGTGTGACGACCGGGCAACGTCATCAACTCTCATTTCAGCATGCCCAAGAACGCAATCTCGCCGACACGCGCTGAAGACTATCCCGAGTGGTATCAGCAAGTCATTAAGGCATCCGACTTGGCTGAAACCTCGCCCGTGCGAGGCTGCATGGTGATCAAACCATGGGGTTATCAACTCTGGGAAAACATGCAGCGAGCCCTGGACGACATGTTCAAGGCGACCGGTCATCAAAATGCTTATTTTCCTTTGTTCATTCCGATGAGCTATCTGGAAAAAGAGGCGGAGCACGTCGAGGGCTTTGCCAAAGAGTGCGCTGTTGTCACGCACCACCGTTTGGAACCAGACCCTGATGGTGGACTGCGACCAGCGGGTCGATTGGAAGAGCCACTGATTGTTCGACCGACCAGCGAAACGATCATTGGTGCGACTTACGCGAAATGGGTGCAGAGCCATCGCGATTTGCCGATCTTGATTAATCAATGGGCCAATGTCGTTCGCTGGGAAATGCGAACGCGAATGTTCCTGCGAACCGCTGAGTTTCTTTGGCAAGAGGGGCACACGGTTCACGCGACGGCCGACGAAGCGATGGAGGAGACCACGCGCATGGTCGATGTCTACGCGGACTTCGCCGAAAATTGGATGGCGATGCCAGTCGTGGTCGGCTCAAAGACACCATCGGAGCGTTTTCCTGGTGCGCTGGAAACGTTGTCCATCGAAGCGATGATGCAGGACCGAAAAGCGTTGCAGGCGGGCACGAGTCACTTTTTGGGTCAGAATTTTTCAAAGGCCCAGAACATCCAGTATCAAAGCGAACAGGGCGACCTGCAGTTCGCATGGACGACCTCCTGGGGCGTCAGCACGCGTTTGGTCGGCGCTTTGATCATGACTCATAGCGATGACGACGGTCTGGTGCTGCCACCGCGGTTGGCACCATCACAAATCGTCATCCAACCCATTTACAAATCAGATTCGCGGACCGAGGTGATGGCATTCGTTGACTCGCTACGTACCGAACTTGAGTCGCAGCACTATGCCGGCGCGCCCATTCGTGTCGAGATCGATGACCGCGATATTCGTGGTGGAGAAAAGAAGTGGGCTCACATCAAACGTGGCGTGCCGATTCGTTTGGAAATCGGTCCCAAAGACATTGCGAACCAAAGTGTTTTCGCCAGCGTTCGCACGGAGGGCAAAGGCGTCGGAGTCGATCGGAATGAGTTCGTCGCGACCGTGTCCCAGCGTCTAACCGATTTGCAGCAGTCACTGTTTGATGCAGCAAATCAAATGCGAACCGACAACACCGTCACCATCACGAATGAATCGGACTTCCGCAACTATTTCACGACGAAAGACGAGTCGGCGATTCATGGTGGATTTGCAAGGTGTCACTTCAGCGATGAGGAATCCATTGAGCCGTTACTGAAAGAACTCAAGGTGACGCCCCGATGCATCCCACGCGAGGGCGGCAACGAGCCGGGTGCTTGTTTTGCGACCGGCAAAGACACTCAGCAAATGGCCATTTTTGCCAAAGCTTATTGAACGGCGTCTTGATGCGTGGCGTTCCTCGTTGTGGCCAGGACGCGAGAAACCAAGATCACCACCGCAATCAAAACGCAGACGCCAATGAGTGCGGGTAAACCGCCAAATCGAACGTAGGTGCTGATCCGCGGGTCTAGCTGTGGCTTGGCCAGGATGCTGCTTTGACCATCATGTGGAAGCGACGCCTGAATCACGCCGCGACTGTCAATCCAAGCTGTTGGACCGCCATTGGCAGCCGATAAAACCGGCCGACGTGTGGCGACCGATAACAGCTGAGCGCACCGGAGATGATGATCAACGACTGCGGTTCCGTTGAACCAAGCGTCGTTAGTTACGGTGACAATCGCATCGGGCAATTCGCCGAGGTCACCGTAGAGATGATCACTCAAATGATTCACTGCGATGCGCTCCACGGCGGTTTCAATGCAGATGTTTGGCAAGAGCGTTAGCTTGTCGGTTTGAAATAAACCAGCTGACACACCCGCATCGATCCCAAGTCCGGGTGGAATGAAATCCCCGATGAAAGTGATGGCTTTCGCGAAAGGAATGTACTCGCCAAACATTACCAAATGCGTTTTGGCATAGACGTCGACGACGCTTCCCGATGGAGCGACGTGAACCATGCCGCTGAACGTCCGCGTGGTTGAGCCGACCTCCAGTAGTGAACAGCCGCCAATGAGTGATGGTGCGGCCACGTTGCTCATCGATCGATCTGACCCAGCCTGTTTGTCGCTCGCGAGCCGTTTTTGCAAACGAGCCGATCGCGTTTCAAACGCCGCTTGATAGCTGTCGACATTCTCACGCAACATGCTGATGGACAGATCGGGTTGCATCGCCTTGAGTTCATCCGACAGCGTTTGGGAACCATCCCAGGTCATCCAGACCAGATCTCCCGACATCATCGACTCTGGCCAAACGACAATGTCGATCTGATCATGTTTGGCGGCCTCGCGAATGGTCTGTCGCTCATAGGCGTTGTAGATCTCTGCTTGTCGAACTGGATCAATCTGATACTCGGTGTGTTCATTGCGCGCAACGAGCAACACATGTGCATCGGATGGCGTTGTCGACTGATTGAAGCGGTAACTCCCGTAGGACAGCGTTGCGATCAGCGTGAGGGCCACAATGACCGAGGCGGCCCAGGGTTGCATCGGGCGTGGTTGCGATCCAAATCGGAAGCTCATCCATGCCAGCACCACCGCGTTGACGGAAACGATCACAAAACTAACGGCATAAGTCCCAGCTAAGTCGGCGATTTGAATGAGGTAGGGCGAATCAGCAAGACTGTGGCCAAGCATCAATACGGAGATGCCCGTAAGAGCGTTGTTGCGAACCCATTCCCAGCCGATCCAAATGACACCTGCGATCCAGGGATCAACGCTTCCACAATCGGATGAGGTTGAAACCCATCTGGAACGAAGGCGACTTCGATGCCACATGTTCCAAGAGAAAAAAAACAAAACCGGGTAAATCGCCAGGTAGGCTGCCATCGCCGTTGCGGGCAAGATCATCAGCGGGTGCGCGTGACGAAGACCTTGCATTGACGCTAAATAACCGATTGTCGCAGTGATGTATATCGTGCGGAGCGGTCGGGATTCGCTAGCGTGTTGAAACAGATACCACCATGGAACCAAAGCCACAAAGATTAGCGGCGACAGTCCCAATGGAGGTTGTGATGCGAAGAGCAAGAACGCTCCCAACGAGGCAACGAAGAACCGGAATCCGCGTTGCTGTAAACGTGAACTCAAAGGCGTCACGTCGGCAACAGGCGAGTTGGCTCGCGAGTTGCCCGATTCGATTGAAAGGCTAGGGCTCAAGACGTTCAGATGACGCGGGCCGACGTGCCAGTGCGTTGGCCGGTCCTGATGACTTCAGCACCGTCAGTGAGCGCCGTCGGACATTTTTCTTGTTCATCGCACTGGCGACAGACAATGCGGACGATATCGGAAGCCGCAATTTTCAAATCATGTTTTGCTGCGACGTCGTAAAGCTCTTTCAAATGCTGACAGGGCATCTTGGCATTCCCTTGAGGATCAAACTCCATCTCATCCCATTGTGAGCTGTGCTAACCAGGACTCGCAAGACGGATTCACCATCGGGTTTCTTGGCCGTTTCAGTCAGACCGACACCCAATTGGTCGGATCAATGTTCGATAGCCCGATCGGGATTCGCCGCGGTTGTTAGAGCTTATCCGAAACGCATGAGCCGATCGCGATAGCGTCAGGCAACATTTGAAATGCGAGCGGACACTGAAGCTCGAGGCTAACGTCAACGGCTCATCGCACGTGGTCGCTGGGTCATCAGGTAACCTTTTAGTCGTTTAGCTAGACAGCGCCACTTTGGATGGAAAACACAATGGTTCATGGCATTACCGAGCGTATTAGCCGTCTTGGCGCTAGCCACGGTTCAGCCCGCGAAAACCGCGGCTAGTCGGCCGGCTAATCCAAAGTGGCGCTGTTCAGTTAGGCCTCGTCCATCATTACATTTCCGATTCAAAAATGAGCCGATGGTCGCTAGCCGCGGTTTCCACGCGAGCCGACGCTAGCACGTTTCGGCTAATTCGATAACTTAGTTGCGGTCGCGTCCCTAGCATTAACGAATGCGCACATGGGCAACCGATTACCAAAGCGTGTTCGGCGAGCTGCTAGATTTGAGACTCTTTCGAGTCGCCCATGCGGGTCAGGGCAGCGCAGGTTTGGCCACGGCGATGACATTCGAACTCGAACCGCCCGCGAGATGTTCGATTCCGCGTTGGAGCACTGAGTCTTCCAATTCCGTGACCAATCGTCCGGAATCGTCCGGCCGAGCGGCAATTTTCGCGGGCGGTACCACGATGTGAGGCTCGATGCCGTTCTGACTGATCGCACGGCCGCTGGGCGAGTAGAACTTGGCCGTCGTCAAACATAAGCCAAAGGTAGCGGACTGCATGCGAAAGATGCCCTGAACGCGGCCTTTGCCATAACTGGTCTGGCCGATCACCGTGCCCCGATTTCGATCCCGAATCGCTCCGGAGAAAATCTCGCTCGCACTGGCGCTGTTTTCGTCAATCAATACGACCAGCGGAACTCGCCAAGTATTGGTGCGGTGAGCTGTGTAGGGGAAGTTCTCTCGCGGGTTGCGTCCCCGCGTGGTCACAATCGCACCATCGGCCAAAAACAAATCGGCTGCCTCCACCGCCGCGGATAGCAATCCGCCGGGGTTGTCTCGCAAATCCATAATCAATGATCGCAGACCGGCTGAGTGACCCAAATTCTGCGATTGCCGATGCAACTGCCATAAGGCGGCTTCGATCTCACGCGGTGTGGATTTTTGGAAATTCGTTAGACGGAAATAGCCCATTCCCGCCGAGGCATCGACCAAATGCACATTCTCGACACAGGGGACTTCCACGCGTCGTCGTGGAACGGTCAATCGCCGCGGCGTTGTGTTCGGTGATTGAACCACAAGCTCAACGGACGATCCGTCCGGGCCACGCAGAAGATCCGCAACGTAATCGGGCTCTCGTTCAGCTGCTGAGATATCGGCAACGCTCAGAATGCGATCGCCGGGACGAATCCCAGCTTCGGCGGCGGGCCCACCCGGAATGACTGAGAGAATTTTCAGGCAATCGTCGGCGGGTTTGAGCTCGACACCCAAGCCGACGAAATTGCCTTCGATCGAGGAAAACATCTCATCGAGTTGTCCCGGCGAAAGTAGTCGCGTGTAGGGATCCAACGTCGACATGCTGCCCGAGACGAATTCCAAAACCGTCGCCGTACCGCGAAGGCCCAACTCGCGATGGGCTAAGTCAGCAACCATGGCAACGGTCGCACGCAAATCAAAGCGACTCTGTGTCGATCGAGCCGCGATACGGTGATGGATGCCCTGGCGAAACGATTCAATTCGCTGGGCATCGACACCCGGCAACATGCGATTGATGAAGTCTTTTTCCCACAACGCAACTTCAAGTGCCGCCGTGCCGTGCAGCAGCACGCGTGACCACTGGACCGTGTCGACGTAGTGCGCTTGCAAGTTGGCGAGAATCTCACTGTAAAGATCCAAGGCTTGCGACGTCGACATCTCACGGACCGATTGCAGATACGTCGGATCCTTCAGGCGTCGCTGCACATCAAAGTGCAACCGGCTGATCAGCAAACGCTGGTAGAGTGTTCGATCATCGGGGAATTTCTTGGTCGCGTCGCCATAGTGGTCGATCGCATCGCTCCACTGACCGGCACGCTCCAGTTCCAGTCCATCGGCAAGCAATCCCTTGGCTTCGTCGGCAAGCGGAGCCGCCGCTGGTGCTTGCACTCCGTGAGGATGTGAGGGTCGCTCAGGAGGGCTCAGCGGTTGAGCCTGCAACGGGGTCGCAAGACCTATCGTCGCAAACATCACGGCTGCTATCACGCGAGCGAGCTGAAGCGAAGAACAGCAGGGCAGAACCATGGGCGGCGAAGTCCGTGCGGGGCAATTCGGCAGCGCCCGACGTCACAACACGGGGCTGTCAGAACTTAGGTCACAAAAGCTGCCCGGTCAAAAAACCGCTTGGATGAATTGCCGCATTGTTCGGTGCAAACCGAAACATCCGACAGATGAGGATTACATCATGACGATCGCAACGAATGTGCTTTGATCG
>JBCCJB010000050.1:0-15763 GCA_039028015.1 Planctomycetota bacterium | reverse complement strand
CCTGGCATCACGGGTCTGTGGCAGATCTCCGGCCGAAACGATACGAGTTACGAGCAACGCGTTCGCTTGGATAGCTACTACGTTTGCAATTGGTCTGTGTGGCTGGACACGTACATCATGCTTCGCACGATGCGGACGCTAGTGATGCGTGAAGGAGCTTACTGAGCCGAATGGTCTGTCACGACTAGAAACTGGCTGGTCGCCGGTTCTCCCGAACGCGTGCGTCCCGGGAATACTGGCTTCTGGCAAATGGCAGCTACGTAGCCCTTCGCGAAATGGAGCTGCGACGCATCACTAACGAAACGCGTTGTCTTGCGGGTTGAATGTGCGGAGCATCTTTCGGCCCTTGTATAGCTGAAAGACATCTTCGGACGTCGCTGGGCGTGAACGGCCTTGAGTCGGTAAGTCCATGATTTCGAGTCCGTCGGTGATCACGACGCATCGCGTGCCATCGCGCGTGGCTTCGAACACGCTTGCCGTTTCATCCAAGAAGAATCCCATCATTGTGGGTTTGAGCTCGTCATAGCCGCTGCGAAGAAGATGATCGGCCATGGGCTCCATTGCTCGGGTTTGCACGTGATTGAGATCGGCCGCGGCGACTGAAAAGATGTCGTCGTGTTCAGCGTGCCACCCTGCGTACATGGCGTAAATATCGTCGGTGGGTAGGTCGGCCACATCCGTGGCGAAGGCATACACGGCGGGACCGGTCATCCCAACGTTGCTATAAACGCGCTCGCCAAAGTTGTATTCAAAGCGGACCAAGTGCACATCAACAGGGTCATCAAAGCTGGGCCAAAGCATCCGTCGTGAATCAATGACTTCAACACTTGTCGGCGGAACTCCCATTTGCTGTGGCTGAGACAGCCAAAGCGACATTTCCGCTTCCGCGATGGCCCCCGGTGTTCGCGCGGCTTCGTCAACTTGATCGCCACAGCCCAGTTCGTCCGCATACGCAATGGCTCGCAGTCGAGCTGATGGTTCGTTGACGAGTTCCAACAGGTGTCGTTGTCCTTCCGGGTCACCCAGTCGAGCAAGCGCGCCAGCGGCCTCGCATTGAACCCGTCGGTGCTTGAGCTTGAGCGCCTTATTCAGCGGCGCGATCGAAGCTTCATCACCGATCAAACCAACGGCATCGCAAAGCGACGTGGCGAGTGCGACCGCTTCCCCCAGTACCGCTTGCACTTGATCGACCTCATCACCGAATGATCGCGGATTATCTTCAAAGCGCCCCAGTCGATCGGCGACGCCTGATAACAAATGGTTGAGCGCGGGTAGCCGCTCGTGGGCCAAATGTCGATTCACGCGGCCGCTGCGGAACAGATGTCCGGTCAAATCGAGCACGCTCGACGCTAACGCGGGCTCTCCCAAACAATCCAGAATCGCAGGATAAACCGCTTCGATCGGCCACTGTGTTTTCTGCATCAATGGGCTGAGTATCTGCGCCGCCGCCATCCAGCCCCGCGGCGGTGATTGCATGAGCAATTCGATCATGGTGCTCAGCGATGTTTGCGTGCCAATCGAAGCCAGTAAATGCAGCAAAAGATGCCGATTGGGTGCATCAGGCGATATGGCGAGGGCGATGCGGCGCACCGCGTCGACATTGACCGTCGATGCAGCGGCCGAGCCATGCTTGAGCGCGTGGACATGAATCAAACGCAACAGACCGCCCAAGATTGCGGGATCCGCATCCACCAGTTGCAAGTGTCGCTGGGCAAGATCGTCGATCCACGCCGATGCCATCATTGGCGATGGGTCATCTTCGGTTTGGGCATCGACATCATCGGATTGACCAGCATCGCCGGATAGAACGACGGTGCCCGCATCTGGTCGAGCTTGGCTTGACCAAGGACCACGCGATGGGTCTGGCCGCATCGATGCCGCATCGGCTTGGTCGGCGAGGCGTTTGAGTAACACGCCGGATTTGACGGGATCCGCATCGACTTGCAAAAGTTGATCAAACGGATGTTGTTGATCCCAAGATTCATCTTCGACCCATCCGGGATGCTCAGACTGATTCATATTTCCGACTCCATGGTCAGTTCGGTGTTGATTGCATTGGTCCAGCCCAGGTCATCAACATCGTTTTGATTCGCTGGATGGGCGTGTTCGTACAACGGTTGCCGACACACCGGACAGTCGGCCGATTCAGCATCCGGAAAACAATGCGGTGAGGAAACATCCGGTTGTAACCAAATGGCTTCGCACTCATCGCACACAATCAGCCCGTGCGGCGGGACCGAATCTGTGCCTTCGCAAAAGTAAATGGTGCAAAGACCACCTCCACAAATCGGACAGGTATCGATGCTGTAACGCATGCGGCCGCGGATCGACATGAAGCAGTGATTGAATACAGATGAAGCGGAACGAAGGATGATGCCCAGGCGTGGCATCGTTGATCACATCGGAAACGCCGTGATAAGTCGGTCGCCATCGAGCACCAATCGCACGCGTCTCGCCATCGGCTTTCGACGACGGTTCCCTTCTCGACCGCCAATGAAGCCAATGCGAGTGCCCATGTCCACGGTATAAATTGTGCGACCTTGATCGGTGGATTCGGTCGTTCGTATGCCGGCGACGGCGTTCTGATAGGCCTGATCGATCACTTGGAGTGCCGTCGGCATACCACCATCGAAAACACCGTGTTTGCCGCTGCGACCAGGCATGTCAGCGGTGTGCCGCCGCAGGTGCTCAAGACGATGCCCTTCGCTGCTTCCCGGTGTGTAAAGCAGACCAGCGGGTGACCGATAACGATTGGGTGAAATCTCCTTGAGAATTCCATACTGAAGATCGGCTCCAGATGGATTCGCATCAATCGTGGTGTTTCGCGACCAGCTTTGAGGAACTCTTGTGGAATCCTCGCTCTCGATTGTTTGCGACGCTTGCCCGACCGCAGGCAAATTCCATCCGGTTGCCTCGTTAACCGCGGGTCGAATTAGCGAGTAGCCGCCAATCAGAATCGCCACAACCAGAGCTGCGGTTGTGGTGGTTTTCTTGCCGCGTCGGCGACGACCCATCAATTGCATGAGGTGCCGCAGCGTAGGTTTCAAAGCCGTCATAAACCGATTTGGAAAAGCGGGTGTCGATCCGGCGTGGACAGCAAGTCTGCCGACCACGCCAGCCCCACTGTAGCAAGATCAATCATTGCCGAGCGAAGTCTGGATAAACCACGTCGAACAAGCAAGTTGGGAAAAGTGGTTTGTGAATCGGTATTGAGTTGTGCGCTTCAGATGCACTAGCGTTTCAATTGTGATGCCGTCGGGGCAACCGTCGATCCCTTCACTGTCGAGTGGCAACGAATTCTGACTGAACTGTGATCCATTGGCTCCTGATTCTGATCGTGTGGACGATGGCTTGGCTCGCCGCGTCGTGCCCAAGGGCTATCGTCGCATCAGAAGCCAAGGTGATGCATCTCAATTCGACGCCCGCGGATCATGCTGATCCGTGGCGAGCCGCCGACAATATCGGCGAGATCCATTTTCAATTTGATCGAGCGTTTGAGGACGATGCTGATGTGCTGGTGGTTCGAGCCAGCGATCATGCTCTGGTCGCCAAAATCAATCTGTACGAGGTCGATCGCGATGCACTGACTTTGGCTGGCGACACAATGATCGGTGACACGACCACTTTCGACAGTGGGAAAGGTGACGGCGCGGTCCTGTCGCAGGCGACCTGGAAATGGGAGCCAGCTGCCCTCGAGCCAGGCGTGTATGAAGTTCAAATTGAAAAGTCATCAACCACTCCGCTGCGGTGGAATCGCTGGTGGGCTCGCGATCGCGACATGGATAGTGGGTCTGCGGAAACAACATCGAATGTCGATCAAGCTAATCTGGCCTCTCGATCTCGATGGACGATTGTGGTTCTGCCGACCGTCGACGAACGCATTTTCGATCGTTCGACAGATCGGCCCAGCATTTTGACCCGTGTGCATGAGCCAAGGCTTGAGGCGGCATCACGCCTGGCGAGATCAGCCAACGCGTCAGCGTCCATTCTGACACCATCCTCCGTATTTGGAATTGAGCGAATTGTTCCCGACCGTTTGGTTTCGTGGCGTCGTTCGCCACGCGAACGGGCATTAACTGACGATTCATTAACCAAGAATCGAATTCTGTCCGCGTTGCAGGATCACCTGGAATGGCTGGCTGGATCGTCCGATGGTTCATCCAACAGTGGAATCATCTTGTCCGGTCCGGCTGGTGGAAGTGACTTGACAGAACAGTGGATTCGCGTTGCCAGTTCGTTTGCTGCAGCAGCAAACCATCAAGTGGTTTTGCAACCGGTGGATACGAAATCACCCTTGGATGTCTTGACTGACTGGCAGGGTTTCGCTGCCTCGGAGCCTACATGCCATGGCATTTTCCTGGATGTTGATGCGTGGTCCGAAACCGATCGCTTAATGGATTCCGATCAAACGGCAACTGAAGTCGATCAGCCATTGCTGATCAATCACATCAACCAATTGATTGAGTCTGAATCAGACTCATCGTTTCAGTGGTACCTGGCAAGTTCCGATATCGCATCATGGTCAGCGCTTTCAGATCAAAAGCTGGTTCGTTGGGTGGAGTCACGACAGCGATCACCCATGGGTTCCTTGGCATCTCATTTTCCAGCTCCACGATCGCGTCGGGGTTCAAGCAAACATGACCCGATCCCAGCCGGCGTTTGGATCGGTCATCAGCTGAGCCGTTGTGATCAGGCGCCATCGATCGATTTGCTCGAGAAGACAAGCGTTGGTTCAACTGAAGATGGTTTGACCAGCGATGAAATTCACCAGGATCTGTTGGAGTCGGTCGAACGATTCATCGCCGCGGATGATTCGAACGGTGTGATTACACCGATGGTCGTGATCGATGCTCACTTTTGCCGGCACGAAATCCTCAGTACCGATTTTAAGTTGTTGCAGTGGCTGCACGCACTGAACAATGATGAATCCATTGACATCAAACGTCGCGTCGCCTTGGGCAACACGATGGTGACCGGACTGGAGATTCGACATCCAAATCAAATTCAAATGGTTTGGTGCAACCGAAGTCCCTGGACGCAAACGATTCATATCGACTTCATCGGGTCGTCGGCTCCCGCAGTCGATGTTGCGAAAGGAATAGGACCGCTATCGCCAGCATCACCGCAGATCGACGGTCGTCGATGGTCCGTTGAGATTGCTTCCGGTGAGGTCTTGTTGTGCCAAACGGCAGGTGATTCCGCTCGAATCGGTCAGGTTGAATCCGAACTGACCGGGGGAAGCGATTCCATCGAGTCGATCAAGTCTGACGTGACTTTGGTGATTGAACGACTCGGCATGCTCGGGGAAATTCGTCGCTTGGCATCGGCAATGGGACACGATGACTTGCTTCGCAATGGGAACTTTGATGCACCGATCGCGTTGGCGGGTTGGATGCATGCTCAGCATCCGGCCGATGCGGTGACATTGGTTCCCGTCGAAAATGGTGATACCGATCAATGCGTTCGAATGGCGGGCGTCACTCAGTCCGGTTCTCAGTCTTGGTTGATCAGTGAAACGCTGCCAACACCTCAAACGGGCCGGCTGGCGGTCTCGTTGAGAGCGCGTAGCCGATTGACCCAGCAACTGTCGCTGGATGATCAGTCCGCCCCATCCAACATGGCAATGGAAACCGATTTCGATTCCAGCGATGTCACGTCTGCAAAAATCCGGATCGCCATCGAAGGTCATCGCGATGGTAAACCGTTTCGCCACACGCAATTTGTCAAAGTACCTCAGGATGGACAGTGGCACCGTATCCATGCGGCGCTCCAGTGTTTGGGACTCGACAGCGATTGTTACGGCGATCTGAAATTGGCGATCGATAACGTTTCACCGGCACCGATTTGGTTAGATCAAGTCCATGTCACGGACTGGTTCGCGACCGCTGCGGAACGGAGCGATCTCCAGAGCCTTGCCTTTTTGGCGATTCAAGGATTCCGGAACGCGGAGGGATTTCAAAAATCGGATTGGACGCCCACCGCGAGGTTACTGCAGAATTTTTGGGCGAAACAACTTTTGACCTTCCAGGCACCACCTGTCGTGGACGCTGACGCTCCGTTCACGCCCCAGAGTCTCATCGGTATGGGTCCGCAAGACGGACGATTGGTCGGTGATTCCAGCGCATTGAACGCGGCAAGTTCCACTCAAACACGTTCCAAAACCGGGTCGTTTGAACAAGGTCGGTCCGCCTGGCCGCGAGCCACATCGGACGAGTCACCGCCAAGCATTGGGATGACCGATCGACTCCGTCGATGGTTGCCATCGCCTTTGCGATTTTAGGTTTTCCGATTCACTCTCAAGGATCCATCCAATGTCGATCACAACCGGGACGGTTTCTTGGCGGCGATGGATTCTCGGGGTCCTGGCATGTGTTGCGGTGGTGGCGTTGGGCTGCGGCGCGAGCGTGTGGGTTGCCGTCCAACAAACGCAGCACGTTCCCGAGTTCTATTCCGAGGCAATCACACGGACGGAACAGGATCGCCAACTTGCCAAGCAGCATCTTCAGCGGGATTTCGATCAACTCCGTACGGACGCGTCACGTCATGGACAATGGATCGCAAGATTCGATGAGGAACAAATCACGGCGTGGCTTAGCGAACACTTGCCCGAAAAGTTCAGCAAATGGATTCACTTGGGTGTGCGCGACCCCGTGATTGCAATTCGCGAAGGACAATTGCTTGCCGCAGTTCGTTTCGCATCCAAGCGGATCGACACGGTTGTCTCGTGTCAGATGCAGGTCTGCATGACCGAAGAACCGAACCTGCTTGCCGTTCGGTTATCGAATCTTCGTGCCGGTTCGTTTCCGCTTCCGCTGGAACCGTTTGTGCGAAACATCAGTCGCGAAGCTGCCTTGGGCGACTTGGAAGTGCGATGGGATTTGACCAACGACGGACCCATCGCGTTGGTCAAGATTCCGCATGAACACGAAAAGTACGTGATCCAACCGGTGGTGATCGAATCGGTGGACTTGATTGGCGGCCGATTGAGACTCAGTGGCCAAACGGGGTCATCGGCGACGACCAGCTTTTCGCCACGCGGGCCGATGCATCGCTTTGTCAGGTACCGCACTCCCGATGATGAATCGCTGACGCGATTGTAGTTCATCGTTGGATGGTTGCTTGATCAAGCCGCTGCGGAACCGGTCTGGGCTCGTCGATCCTATCC
This sequence comes from Planctomycetota bacterium, assembly GCA_039028015.1. Taxonomy (GTDB): domain Bacteria; phylum Planctomycetota; class Planctomycetia; order Pirellulales; family Pirellulaceae; genus Rhodopirellula. The sequence continues at coordinate 8,598 of JBCCJB010000050.1, read as the reverse complement.
GCAGTTCGATATGCTGCTGGCTGTTCGCTTGCGATACGCTCGTCCATCAACGCTGCTCCTGTTCCATCTTATGACTCCGACGACGACTGATCTTCTTGGTGAACTTCGCTGGCGAGGCTTGATCAGCCAGACGACGGATGAAGCGGGATTGTCCAAACTGCTTCACTCTGGATCGCAAACGGTCTACATCGGGTTTGATCCCACGGCGTCCAGTTTGCACGTTGGCAGTTTGATGCAATTGATGCTGCTGCGTCGATTTCAACGCGCCGGCCATCGCCCGATCGCGGTGGTGGGAGGTGCCACGGGAATGATTGGTGACCCAAGTGGCAAGAGTGAAGAACGCAACCTCTTATCGGCCGAACAGTTACAAGCCAACATCGATGGTGTCGCCAAACAAATGCGGTGTTTCCTGGATTTTGACGCGACGAACCAGGCCGCGCTGTTGCTCAATAACTTTGATTGGACCAAGGGATACAGCTACTTGGAATTCCTTCGGGATGTCGGCAAAAGCTTTCCCGTCGGTGCGATGATGGGAAAAGAATCTGTTCGCAGCCGATTGAATTCCGATGCGGGTCTGAGCTACACCGAATTCAGTTATATGCTGCTTCAAGCGTACGACTTTGTTCATCTGGCTCGCGCGCATGGTTGCCGCATCCAAGCGGGAGGCAGCGATCAATGGGGCAACATCACGGCGGGAATCGAATTGGGACGTCGCATGTCGCTGCCGAGCCTGTACGGCATCACCGCGCCTTTGCTGACGACCAGTGATGGTCGAAAAATGGGAAAGACGGATTCAGGCGCGATCTGGCTAGACCCTGACAGGACCAGTCCCTACGCGTTCTACCAGTACTGGATCACTGTCGATGATGCGGATGTGATGCGTTGCCTTGCCTATCTGACTGAGATCGATCACGACGAATACGATTCGCTGGCACAATCCACGATTGACCACCCCGAACGCCGCGCCGCGCAACAATGGTTGGCGAAATGGATGACAGAGTTTGTTCATGGAACTTCGGGGTTAGAGGCGGCGCAGCGAGCCACCAAGATTCTCTTTGGCGGTGAGATTGGTGAAACCAGCGAAAGCGAATTGCTCGAGATTTTTGCTGATGTTCCTTCCGCCGACGTTGCTGAATCAGAGCTCGATGGAGACGGCTACTGGATTGTTCACGCGCTGCAGTCATCCGGCCTATGCAGCAGCAGTGGCGAAGCCCGACGGGCGATCAAAGAAAACAGTGTGTCGCTAAATAATGGTCGCGTCACCGATGAACAAACGCGCATCGATCGATCCGACTTATCCGGCCGACGCGTCGTGGTTCTTCGTCGTGGCAAACGAAAGTACGCTCTGCTCAAATTTGGCGTCCAAACGGAGAATGAAACTTAGCATCTGAGCAAAATTAACGTCAATAAGATTCTATCAGCCGACGTGCGTCAGCACCGGTTCTTGCGGCAATCGACGCGAACGTGCTGCAGCGAATTCGGTAATTTACTTGCGGGCGATTCCTAAAGAACTTCGACGCCAGCCATGATGACCTCTGATAATTCAACGCGCCGTGATAATCGCGAAGCCACGTCCACCGACGTGATCTTGGACTTGCGCGATTTGCGAGTCGATTTCAAAACAGACGATGGACTCACGCATGCCGTTCGTGGCGTGTCGTTTCAAGTCCATCGTGATGAAACGTTGGCGATCGTTGGTGAATCTGGAAGCGGCAAAAGCGTCACCAATCTGGCCATGATGGGATTGCTGGCTTCGCCACCGGCGATCATTCAAAGCGGGTCGGCTTTGTTCAACGGTAACGATCTGTTGAGCATGGATGATCGACAGCTTCGATCGATACGAGGTCGTCATATTGCGATGATCTTTCAAGATCCGATGACAGCGCTCAATCCACTGATGACCATCGGCCAACAATTGACGGAGGTCACGCGAACGCATTTGGGACTCAACCGACATCAAGCGACGCGGAAAGCCATCGAGATGTTGGGGCTGGTTGGCATCCCTTCCCCCGAGAAGCGGCTGCGGTCTTATCCGCATGAATTTAGTGGTGGCATGCGGCAGCGAGTCATGATTGCGATGGCGCTTTCATGCGACCCCGAACTGTTGATCGCCGATGAGCCCACGACGGCGTTGGACGTGACGATCCAGGCTCAGATTCTGGATCTATTGGCGGGCCTGCAAAAACGGCGCGGGACCGCCATCGTTCTCATTACGCATGACCTTGGCGTGGTTGCGGAGGTCGCCGATCGCGTCGTCGTGATGTACCAGGGCCAGATTGAGGAGTCCAACGACGTGGAGCCGTTGTTTGCGTCGCCGCAGGCCGATTACACCAAGGAACTGCTTTCGCTGGTGCCACGAATCGATGAGGCGTCGGGGTATCGCGGTGAATCATCATTACCATGCGAAGCGTCAGCGGAGGAACCATTATTGGTCGTGGATGATCTGCATGTTCATTTTGAAACCGGTGATCGAGGTCTGTTTCGGTCCAATTTTGAAACCATCAAAGCCGTCGATGGGGTCAGCTTTCAAATCCAACGCGGCGAGACGCTCGGATTGGTTGGCGAATCCGGCTGTGGTAAATCGACCACCGCTCGAACGATCATTGGCCTTCAAGCGGCGACGTCAGGCGGAATCAGATTAAACGGGACCTCGTTGGTCGCGTTGTCGGATCGCTTGATGTTCACGCATCGCCGCAAAATGCAAATGGTCTTTCAGGATCCGTTTGCGAGCCTAAACCCTCGGATGACCGTTGGCGACATCATCGGTGAGCCGCTTCGAATACATCAATTGGCCCGCGGTCGCGATCGAAAACTCGAGGTGTTGCGATTGATGGAGTTGGTTGAACTCGATCCTCGATTTATGAATCGATACCCACACGAGTTTAGTGGTGGCCAACGACAACGAATTGGGATTGCCCGAGCGCTTGCGGTGCAGCCGGATTTGATTCTTTGTGATGAGCCCGTTTCAGCGCTTGATGTTTCAATCCAGGCCCAGATCATGCATTTGTTGACTGACTTGCAGCAACGTTTGGGTGTCGCCTATCTGTTTATCTCACATGACTTAGCTGTGGTACGGCACCTCGCAACGCGCGTTGGTGTGATGGTGCGAGGAAAGATCGTGGAGACCAAGCCGGCCGACGAACTGTATCGCCACCCCGAACACCCCTACACAAGATCATTGCTGTCGGCGATTCCCATTCCCGATCCCACCGTCCAACGCGAACGGGTCGCATGGGATGGATTATCACAATGATGTTTGCGAGACCATCGGGACGGGACCTGATCGCTTGATCGAGATATTCCATGCGATCGACCGAGGGATCACCAACGACGAATCGTCTCGCTGCCGCCATACCTTTTCCTTTGGAACGCATATCAACCCATCCCGCATGGGGTTTCGAAGTCTGCGCGTTCTGAATGAATTCGAATTGGATGCCGAAGCTACCTGGGGCCCGCACGCCTACCAGAATATGGAAATCCTCACACACGTGACGGACGGGACGCTCTCGTTTCAAACGTCAATCGCTGCGGTTGCTTCAGTGGATGAACCTGCCACAGCTCCGAAGGGCGAATCTCTGACGACTGGAGATTGGATGCTGATTGGTGCCGGAACGGGCGCATCACTCGAAATGAAAAACTTGTCCAGTCGGAAGTCGGCAAAATTCTGGCAAATCTGGATCTATCCTGAAGAGCAGGATTTCAAACCCATCTTTGAGAGACGGCATCATCATGATTTGCTTCAGGCGCGACACTGCGTGGCATGCCGTGAAAGCGAACGCTCTCAAGACAGCGCCGCGTCGCCCATGCTCGTTCGGCAAGATGTCCGGATCGACCAATTGCGAATCAAGCCGGAAGAACCCCTAACAATGAAGCTCGACCCGTCGCGACATGCTTGGCTGCAGTGCTTGCGTGGCGAGGTTGATGTCAGTGATCAAAGCGATTCCCACGTGGTAACGATGGGCAGGGGCGATGGCGTCTCGGTTCGTTTTAGCGACGGATTAAAGCTCCGAGCCGCGTCCGATTGCCGCTTAATCCTGTTGGATCTTCTTTAGCGATCGCCACCGCGGTAACAGGCGATTGTTAGTCTGGATAAACGATTTGCATGCCCGCGCGTCGTCGCGCGTCCTCAAGTATCACGCCGGTTTGCTGTACTTGTTTTAGAACTTCTTGATAACGACCTCGAGAAGCATTCGCGAATAGGTCGGGTCGCACTACCAATCGTGCGATGCGAATGAAGTTGTTGAAAGTGCTCTGCGCAACGGGTTTTTCGCGGCGGAGCTGAATGGCTTCGATGGCTTTGGCGGTTTCGCATGCGGTGGTTAGTGCCGTGAAACTCTGTTCGGCTTTGATCGCGGCAAGGAATCGAAAGAATGAGATTTCCGGTGCGTTTGAAAACGCTTCGTACTGGTCGTAAAGCTGAATCGCTTCTTGATTGCGTTTGATGCGTTCCGCTTCCGGCGCCTCAAGTCGCCAGGGAATGCGCATCCGAATGATCGTTTCGAACGCAACGTCATCGACATTAAATGTATCCAGAAACTCATCATGCTCTCGAACCTGCTCCACTTGATTTTGGAACACCTTGGTCATGATGGGCATCAGGCGTTGATGTTTTGGTGTTAGCGTTTTGGTTAAGCGGGCCGTATCCGCGTCTGAGATGCCCTTCAGTTTGCCGATGGTTTTCGTGTGGAGGATGTAGTAGGCGATCCGTGGATCTTTGGTATCCAAGCGGTCCATCAGGAACGATTTCCAAGCTTCGATCCCGCCGGTTCGTTGCTGGTTAATGCCTTCAATCAGGTCTTTCGTGGATGGATCATCAACAATCGGCAAAACCTGATCGGTCATTAACGTTGCCATATCGATCGTGAGTAGACGCTTTGCAAGTGTGAGCCAATCCAGATCGGGACAGAGCTCTCGCAACGCATCAGCACCACGCGTGGCCGGATGGTGCCTGCGCACATGATCCAAAACCGCATCATTGTTGGAACGCGTCAGCAAGAACGGTGCTCGCATTGCAAGCAGATTCTGTTCATCGCGAATGACCGCTGCCTCTTGGGCAAGACTTCGCATTCCGATTTCATCGAGTGCCAAATGGGCCAGCAAATGAGTGCGATTCTCGATCCCCATTCGCAGCATGAGAGGACGATCTTCAGCGGCCAATTCCCATGATCGATCCGATTCCGGTTGGATAGGCTGGTCGGATGCAACAAATAGAAAAAGGCCTTCTTGAGGTTGGTACATGCGACCATGCGGAAACACATCTAGGATCGTCGCCGCCATGTTGCCCAGCAGTTGCTCATCGATGAATTCGGCTGAGATCCACTGCAGGAAAATGCCGCCCGGATTGAGGTGCTCACGGATGGTCCGAGCAAATTCGACGGTGTAGAGATGTGACGATCCCGCAGTCCACGGGTGTGATGGCTGCGAAACGATGCTGTCATATCGTTTTTCGGTCAGCGCGAGCGCGTTGCGAGCGTCATTGATGATCAAGCGAACGCGTGGATCCTGAAGTGGATCAACATTCCGGTACGCGGCAACCGACTCGTTGGCACGCACAACGGCTTCGGACAGTTCCACCACGTCGATTTGCGTCACTGATGGTGGGACCGATGCCGCGGCAACGCCACCGCCCAGCCCGACAATCATCATCGATTCGATGTTTGGCCTGACCGCGACGGGAAGTGCTGATAACCAGTTACCGCTGCTGGCGTAATTCTGCGAAGAACCGAGTGCTCTTGCGCCCGCTTCGGGTAAGCCATTGGTTTGGAAACGCAAGTCACCCGTTTGATAAAACACGGACACGGTCGCGGAACGTCCTACCTCGTGAAAGGCAAGGCGTCCGGGTGTTAACGCCGAATTTAGCGATGACACACGGGTCACGTTGTCAGGTTGACTGGGAATCGAAAGCGCGAAAATGATCAGTGCCACCGCCACGCCGGCCGCGTGGTGCAGCGGAAGGCGGAAGAAACCAATGGCAACCAAAGCAATGGCGATGTTGCCCAAAACGGCCACCATCGTCGCGCCGTGATATGCCAGCCAAGGCATCAACATGGCACCCGTGATTAAAGAGCCAATGATGCCGCCGATCGTGCTCATGGCGTAAACCTTTGCTGACGCTGGCGCCGCATCGGATGCATCGCGTGCGTACACGCGAATGGCAAAGGGAAACGCAGATCCCACAGCGATCGCGGTGGGCAACAGAATCAAGATCGATGAAAGCACTTGGACCGGCGTGGTCGTGCCGCCACCAAGCGACTGCCAACGCCATGCGGCAGATTCGTTCACGAGATAGAACGCGAGCAGGATACCCAGCGCCGATGCGAGCTGGGCGTACACAAACCCGATCGCAGCTCGAGATCGCGTGGTCGCCAGACGTGAGCATGCTGCGCCACCCAGGGCCAGTCCCGCGAGGAATCCCGACAACATCGTTGCGAACGCAAACACACTGCCACCAAGCTGATGACTGAGCATCCGTGTGAAAAGGATTTCATAACAAAACGAAACGCCACCAGCACCGGCGATCAACCACAGCACGCCGCGATAGTATGGTTTGGCCGCTTGGTCCTTGCTGATCCCAGCCTGTGATTTCGCTGCTTTGCTGGTTGGTTTTGAAACGGCGGATGTCGTTGCCGACGTCTCCAAGGCACTGTCATGAGAATTCGGAATGCCGTGTTCGAGCGATAGGCTGTCTCGGCGTCCGCGTACCAGAATGACCACCAGGACAAACACGATGAAGTTGGCACTCGCACCAACCCAGGTCGTCGGTCCCATGCCGATTGCCGGCATCAGAAAGAAGGCAGCGGTCATCGTGCCCAACACGGCGCCCGCGGTGTTGATCGCGTACAACAGTCCGATCCGAGGTCCGAGTTCTTGGTCGCGGCGAACAACGTGACGCGCCAACAGCGGCAATGTGGCTCCCATCAGCGTCGTTGGAACAATGATCAGACCCGATGCCACACCGATATTGAAAAGCGTTTGAGAAAGTGTTCCCGCTGGCGGCGGTTCAGGCTGGCCGCCAAGCCAAGTCCGCTGCGCGATTCGGGCTAGCGTCAATCCAACCGGGACGAGTAACGCCGACAACGCGATGCCGCATTCCAGCACGCCGTAGGTCAAAAATGGTCGACGGACGCGGTCAATGACAAGGCTCGACAACCAAGATCCAAGTGCCAGACCGCCCATATACGACGCCAGCACGATCGCCAGTGCTTGCTCACTGGTACCCAACAGGATCGCGAACTGACGTAGCCACACGGTTTCGTAAAGTAGCGCGGCAAAGCCCGAAACGAAGAAGCAAGCAGCGATCAGGAGGATGGCTTTGCTGGGCTCGCTTCGGCTTTCAGTCATTGAAAGTGGCGTTCTCGACGAATTACGGGGGGTTGCCAGGTTGGGCAGAATGGCTCGCTTCGGGCGATGTACAAGTGTATCAGCATATCGAACCCGCCACGGTTACCTTTCGATCTGGTGGCCTGACCGGGGAAGTTGTTAGCCTTCTGGTTCCCAGACAAGTTTCATGGTCGGGTCAGCGAAATGCCGGTTTTGACACCTATGCGGGCATCATCCAGTCGGCATGAATCGTCGTCACACGTACGGTGGTGGTGATGGTCAGGCCGTGCCGATGTGATTGGCAAGTCGCCGCCCTCAAACCGATCCCCGCAAGGACGCGAGCATGACCGACGTATCTCGATCTGATGATGTCCATCCGCTTCACGGTGAACTGACGACGCGGTGGCTGCATCGCCGTGACTTTGTGCGTTTGGCGGGTGGCTTGGTTGCGGCGAGCGGTTTGGCGTCGTTGGGGAATTTGCGGGTGGCGTCTTCGAGTTCGATGTAGGAAAGGCCGAAGCCGACGGCTTGGCCCAGAGCGACGACGTCGCCGAGGCCCCCGGTCGCCACGGACTCCGAGCCAAAGCACAGAACGCCGACGCCCAGGATGGCGACGAAGACGGCGGCCATGGTTTTCCTGCCGCTGGAGACGAGCGCGGCCACCACGACCGTCTGCAACGAGCAGAGAAAGGCCGTCGTGGAAGCGGAAGCTCCGAAGGCGTCTAGCGCGAGAACTTGAGCCCCGTACCCTAGAGCGCACCACGCGCCGACGCGGGCCCCCGCGACGTACACGCCACGATCCGAGGCCTTCAAGAACGGCACGCACGCGAGGGACGCGACGAGAAACCTGACAGCGACGAACAGTGGTGCGACGTCGAAGTCAGAAGGCGGAAGTGCGTCGGTGCCGAACTTGAGCAGAGCGAAGTTCGTCGCCCAGCACATCGTGATGCCCAACATCACCGCCCGCCACACCGCCACTTTCGTGTCACTTTCAACACCGAACTGCGGCGGTGCGACCACGAACGGCTTGGACGCGACGCGCCGCGCGGTGGCGCTGCTCACGGGACGCTGCGCCAGCGGCAACCGACTGTGCGCCCTCGTCGTCGTCGTCGTCGTCGTCACTCGCCGCGTCGCCGCCAGCCCCGCGCACCCCCTCGCGCTCCCGAACACCACGAGCGCCGCGAGAGTCGCGACCGACATTCTTCTTTCTTCTTTGGCCCGTTTTGTTGTCGACTCCAGTAGTCTAGCGGCGGCGAAGGCCTTCGTGTCAGTCGTCGG
>JBCCJB010000049.1:0-15900 GCA_039028015.1 Planctomycetota bacterium | reverse complement strand
GGCGGGCGAACCACTGACGCAGCTCGGCATCGGATGCAAAACGGTTTCGGTACTCGTTCCACGATCGCACCGACGGTGCTTTGCTGCCGTCAATTCGCAGTGGTATCACGGACACGCCAGCGGCAACGTAATCCCGTGCGATGCTATACTGCCGGTTACCGTCCCCACTGTCACCGATTCTCTTGGGGTGTGGTTTCTTCATTGGGCCGCACCCCCTTTTTGTTGGATGCTTGCCGAAACCCAGAGCCGTTTGATACCGGCGTGATGCTTGGCGTTTTCGCTCGTGCGGAATCCGACGGACACGATTTCACCATCGCGTTTCATCGCAGCGACCACAGGACCAAATGCGCGACGATCAAAGCCATCGTCAGTCTTGACCGCTCGTGCGGCGTCCTCCGCAGCGACTTGCCGGCCGGTCGATAACATCCGGCGAAACACGGCAACGAACTGCTGGATCGCCCTTTGAGTGTTGGAATCGCTCATCTCAGCAGCCCTCCGATGTTGCGGTGGTGCTACCGTTGATGTGATCCAGCAAGACGGCGGTGCGCCATCGCGTTACGCCACCGATTCGTGTTCGGGCATTGCGTGGCAAAACACCTTGTTCGTACCAACGGTCCATCGTCCGTCTGGTTACGCCGTAAAGATGTCCCGCCTGATCGCCGTCTATCGCTGGCGGAAGCTGCGGCAAGGCTTGCTGAACTTCGGATTTTGAAACGGCCATGTCGAAACCTTCCATCGTGAGTCCCGAATGACTTGCGCCCAGCGGAGTTGCCGGACGCGACGATCGGATGCTGACAAGGTTTCGACAGGATTAAATTGTTGGGAGTCTTGGGAATTTCTCTCCTACGCCTGCGAATGCGACATTCGCATCTAACGAATTGAAACGACACCTAAAGTCGCTTCAAGAAATTCCGAAGAGAAATCTTTTCTCCCACGGTTCCCAATACCCACGGCGTCCACTTTTCCTTGGGTCGCACACCCGCAGTGCAGTATTCCACGAAGAGTTCTTTTTCATTGGCCGGCCAGCCATTGGCGACCGCGATGTCAAAGCAGTCTTGCCGCCGGATCTCGTGCGGCTTCATTCCCTTGCTTTCCATTGCAGTTCGGTAGGTAAGCCAAATCCGACCGCAAAAGACTTTGCTTCGTTGCGTTTCCGTCAATGACGCCAGCATGGCTAGGTGGAGTTCTTCATCGGTGGATACCGATTCGGTACCGTCCTCATTGCCATCGACTTCGGGTTCGGGCGTCGCAATCTTGGTCGTCCCAGGTCCTATGCTGTCAAGCGTTTCAAGCAATGTTCCCACTTGCTCCTCGACACTCACGTCAGCTTGGTTGCACTCGTTGACTATGTTGTGCTTGGTAGTGAGAAGACGGACGGTTTTGAGTAGTGGATTCACCACTCGCCAGTGCTCGAAAAACTTATTGGCATCCTGTTCGGCCGACATCACGATGCCATAAATCGGTGAGGGGTCTTTGCCAGCTCTTATCACCTCGGAGGCAACATCATCGGCTAACGATTGCAGGGAATTCCGGACCCTAAAACAATTGGATTGAGTTTCCAGAATCTGTTCGGCTCGTGCTGACAGTGATTCCTCACTGAGCGAATCCATCGATTGGGAAAGCAGCATTTCGGACTGCCGCAAATTGACGAATTTCTGACACTCTTTGAGGAAAGCGCCGACAGGATCTTGTTCAAAGTGCTTTCCGCTTGGATTCGGGTCACCGTAACTGGGTCCTGAGCCTCGGTGATCGGAGAAGTAGTCTTTTTGGGTGAGTTTTGTTTCACTGTTGGTCTCATCCTCTGACGTCCAGTCCAGCAAAATATCGACAGCGTCTCTTGATGACTCCACGATGTCGTCAACCCGGATGAACCAGTCAAACTCCCTTGTCGCATTCTCGCCAGCCTCAGCCGTCCTACGCATCAGTCTCCCTAGGCTTTCCGCATCGCCGTGAGTAATCCAAAAAGATGGGAGTTGCTTCGGTCGATGGAGACCTTGCATTTCTAATTCGACCAAAATGGCGAGCCAAGAAACGTCAGCGAGACTCGATGAGCTGCCAGGCAAGTTCTCCCAAATCCGGTCGTTGATCGTGTCGGTGAAGAACGGGACAGCCTTGCATGCCTTTCTCAGCACTGCATCAAGCCTGCCGTATTCGCGTTTCTGATCGTGCTTGGCTGCTTGTATCGAAAACACGCCCGCCGGAGACATATTGGCCGAGACGACATCGGCTTCCAAATATCCCGGCGGCGGATTTACTTCGCTGACATCATCCGGGTCGCTGCGCTCGTTGTAACGAACGAAGTAAAGCGAGAACTTTGGGAAATCATCGCGTAGAAGACTGCGATCGCGTTCCAGTCGCGAACGCATCATGGACGCTGACATCGGTTGCTCCTGCCGGCTGCTCTAAATCAAAGATGGGCCAGGATGCGAGCAACATCTTTTCGCCAACGGGAGCTACCCGCAGAGCTAGGCCGAATAGAGTTTGCCAAGATTGCAAATGCTCGTCAGCCCCTGGCCCTGTCATCAAGAACGAGTCCGACTAACGCTTCGCTGGGGTGGCACACCGTGATTCACGGGCTTTTGCGATCAATGGGAGGGGAAGTCGTTTTTCAAGACTTGTGATTAGAGACATCCCGCGATGACGAAACCGGCATCATTCGGAATGCTGGAAAGGACCCACAGAGTCAGCAGATCTCGACATCCTTGGCACCGGGGAGAGGCACGACGCAACTGGATTCGATTGCCGAATTTTGCGGAAGAATTCGCAAGCGGTCACAGGGTCTCCACCTGGATCGCCCACACAGAATTTGCCACCCCCGGACCGAGTAACGTTCGCGGCGACTGCCGATCATTACAATTGGACTTCAATACTGGATCGCCTGATGGCTCACTTATCACGTCGCGTTTCATTGGATGCCGGGAAATACCTATGGCAATTCGGGACCACTTCTCAGGTCCGAAAAACCCATTTATTGCCACAGAATGCGCACGCCTGGGTAAGCGGCTAGCCAGAACGATTGCTGGTAGTTTTTGAATGGCCCCCCGCCCATCACGGCTTGATTCCGTATCTGCCCCCGAACCCCCGCGCACTTTCAACACGCCGGACTGTTTGTGATCGTTCTTGCGACTCTCGACACCGCGTAGCGATGACACCGGCCGGGAGGGCCCAGAGCCGGGTGCATGGGTGGCCGATCCTTTTTCAGCGCTTCGCACCGACGTTTCTCACCGTCATGGCGATGGCGAGAAACAGAGTCCGTCTGGCTTCTACGTTGGCACGCTCGGTTGTCGCTCGGATCCGACGACGTGAAGTAGATACAGGTCATGCGTGCGATCGGTTTCTGGCTCGATCAGGACCATGAAGTGTTTGCCCACCGCCAAGTTCTCAGGATGCCTGACTTCCCATCGTTCGCCGTTGCTCATCTTGATGATGAACGGCTGAAACGGTGTCGCGGTCAACAGCTTGGTCAATTGCTCTTTCCTGACATCATGCTAACTGTCCAGATTCCGGCAATCTAGTTGTCGTGGTAGGTCCGGTGGTAACCGGGCAAGTTGGTCAGTCACATGTGGTGTTAAAGCCGCCCGGTTATCACCGGGCCTACCGGCGATCGGCTGAAACGTTCGAGTTCAGATGTGACAAAGTCCGCGAGTCGCTTTCATGCGACCGCGGACTTGACGTTGAAAATGATTCGATCCGTTGGCAAAGGACCGCGTTGAACTGGATAGAAGCGTTCAGCTCAGCGGCCTCGGCCCCAGATCGTTGAGATTCCGACCGCCTGGAAGACTCGACTTTGCTGTTCCGCCCTGACGGCACTTGCTTGTGCGTCATTGAGCGCTTGCAGCAAGTTGTCAATCTGTGATGTGTTCGGCGTGCTGAATCGTGACCAACCGTGCATCCACATCAGCAACAGTTCGCACCCTTCGATGGCGTCATCTAGGTCATCGATCATGTCGAGCCAGATGGTGTCGTCGTCTTCCAAGAGTGCGTCGAGCGAATGAAAGAATGCGGCTCGTGTTGCCGAATCGATGTTAGCCGTTAACCCGCCGAACATGCTTCTGGCGTGCCGTCGGGCCAGCTCGCCCGATTGGAGTTGGGCTGAAAAGCTCCGGTCCCATGCTGCGAACTCGAAATCGTTTTCAGCAAAGTCTCCGGGTGCTTGGGCCGACGCAGTGCTGGTCAAGCTTGTGGCGGACAGCAAACCGAACAGCAGAGCGGCAAAAATGTGTTTGGACATCGTCTCGTTCCCCATGACGTGAGTGAAAGAATCGAGCCAACGTTTGGCTCATACCACGTAAAGCGGGAACAAGATTGATGTGTTACAGCCTTGTTTCAGAAAAGACTCCTTACCAATCTGAGAACTAGCTTGCCAATTTTAAAAAAACGACAACGACATCCCGCGGGTGCGGTGATGCGTCAGTATGATCAGGCTTGATTGTCAGACTTTCAGACACGCGGAGTGAGCTCAAATGCAACGAATCGTCGTGACACTCGTAATGATGACGTTTGGCTTTTCAGCGATCGTTCAGGCTCAGGACCGAAGCAAGACGCCGCAATTACGACGAGACAGATCGCAATCACGTCCGTTAGTTGCCAATCGATCCGGACCACGACTGCCGCCCAGGTTCACGGTCAAACGCGATCTGACTTATGCGCAACTTGGTGATGATTCGCTACTGCTCGACGTGTATTACCCGGCGCAGCCCGGCGAACCCTTGCCGCTGGTGGTTTGGGTTCATGGTGGAGCTTGGCGAGCGGGAAGCAAGCGGTCCTGTCCCGCGGTGCGATTGTTGTCGGAGGGATATGTCGTCGCCAGCATTGATTACCGGCTAACTGATCAAGCGATTTTCCCTGCGCAGATTCATGACTGTAAGGCGGCCATTCGTTGGCTGCGTGACAAGGTGGATCAGTATCGGATTGATCCCAAACGCATCGGTGTTTGGGGGTCATCAGCGGGTGGCCATCTGGTTTCGCTCCTCGGAACAAGCGGCGATGTAACGGAGCTCGAAGGTTCCGTTGGCGATGTCGATCAATCGAGCCGTGTCCAAGCGGTGTGCAGCTTCTTTGGACCAACCGATTTCCTTCAAATGGACGCGCACGCGATCGCCACGGCAAGAATGAAGCACAACGCGGCGGATTCACCCGAGTCGATTTTGGTTGGCGGTCCGATTCAAGCCAATCCCGATCGCGTTGCCAGAGCCAATCCGATGACGTACATCACCGCCGACGACCCACCGATGTTGCTGGTGCATGGCGATCAGGATCCACTGGTGCCCCATCATCAAAGCGTGATTTTTGCCGAAGCGTTGCGTGCGGGTGGCGTCGACGTCACGTTTCACACCGTTGTGGGTGGCAAGCATGGTTTTGGTCGCAATGCTGAAGTCGATGCGTTGGTGGATCAGTTCTTCGATCAGCATCTCAAGTCAACGCCGTTGGAAACTGATTCCGATAAACCACTAATCAAACAGTGACAGTTCGTTTGCCGAAGTGGGAGTTGGAGTCAGAGCCTATCCAAGAACACATGAGCCGAACGCGTTAGTGTCGGGTGGCATTGATTGGTCAGGCCAAGTTGAGGCTCGAACTTAGCTTTATCGACTCACCGATCAATGAAATTCGTTTACGGATAGGCTCTCTGTGTTTCGGTCTGATCGCTAAGCGAATTCATGCGTTGTCGATACTTACCACGCATTGGTATTGGCCTAAGACCGGTTGTTTGTCGTTCGAAAATCACAGGCATGATGGATTTGGAAGTCCGTTGTGCATCACGTCGAAACCTCAAGTTTTTGTTGTGATGGTGCGCTACGGCCGTGTTAGGGGATGTTTTTGACCAAAATCGCCGGGTGTCATGTCATGCGTTTTTCGGAAAAGCACGTTGAGATATTCGGCGTACTCCATCCCACAACGGTTTGCGATGCGGTCGAGCGTCAAATGCGTATCGCGAAGCAGTGATTCCGCCCGGGCGATGCGTGTTTGAATGATCAGCGCATGCGGAGTCTTGTTGAGGAGCGTTTGAAACCGGGTTTCGAACACGCGTCGGGTCAGTTTGGTTTGACGGACGACATCGGCAACCTGAATCCCGTCGCAGGCGTGCGCCAAGATGTATCGCGCCGCATGAGCAATCTCGGGATCATCGACGGCCAGCGTGTCGGTGGATCGACGCGTGGCGATACCAAGCGGTGGCAATAATATCTGGCTCGCTTCGATTGAGTGCCCCGACATCATGCGGTCCAGTTGTCGTGCCGCGGTGAAGCCGGCTCCTTCAGCGTCAGGGATCACGCTGGAAAGCGATGGGGTCGCGAGTTGACATAGCAGTGGGTCATCGTCGACGCCCATGACCGCGATGGAATCGGGCACGGGTCGAGATAGTTGGCGACATAGATCGAGGACGCGTCGAGCTAGCGAGTCGTAAGCCACCCACAATCCGCACGGTTCAGGAAGTTTGTTGAGCCATCGCAACAGCCGACGCCGCTCGCGTGGCCATGTGGTTCCGGTGGATTCATCGCCAACGTCAAAGACATGGACTTCGATGCCGTGTTGATGGGCCGCTTCAACAAAGGCATCGCGCCGCCACTGGGCCCAGTTGAAGGCGGTCTCACCACAGAAGGCAACGTGCGCGAAGCCTTTGCTGTAATAGTGATCAAGCGCGATGTTGGCGATGGCATTATCGTCCGTTTCCACCCAGGGCACCGTCGGTAGCTTACGCGCAGCGCTGACATCGACCGTGGGAAGTTTTGTCGCACGAACCGCGCGAGCAATCATGTTCGTTTCGATGCGAGCGATGATCCCGTCGCCTTGGTATCGGCGAAGCCAATGTGGTGGATCGGCACCGCGGTGTTGCTCGGGCAGATCGATATTCCAACGTTCGTTTTCCTGTTGATAACGCAAAATGCCGCGGAGCAGCCCGCGAGCGTATTCGTTGCTGGTTTCGATCAGTAAAGCAACGGAATAGGTCATGTCGAATGCGAGCAGGTCGTAACGAGGCGAGCGGGAGCCGATGGGCGAAGTGAAAAATCATAGCTCAGATGCGCGATGTTCCATTGTTCCGCCCAGTGCGTAGGGTAGGCTCTAAGGGTGATCAGGTTCGCGAAAAGTGGTCGCTAATGACGATTGGCCGCCGTTGCGGAGACTTGCAGAGCGTTGTCGCGGGTCGATGCGTGCTCGTGAAGCCTGTCTCAATCCGATCGATGCAACAACTTATTTTCCCAGGATGCTTTTATGACCCAACCCGTCCGCGTCGCAATGATCGGACTTGGCTTTGGCGCCGAATTCATTCCGATCTACCAGGCTCACCCGAGTGCGGAGGTCGTTGCTCTGTGTCGTCGTGACGAATCGGCGCTGAACGAGATGGCGGACCAGTTTGGGATCGCGAGACGATACACGCGACTGGATGACGTGCTGCGGGATCCTGATGTTGATTTTGTTCACATCAATAGTCCGATTCCCGATCATGCTCCGATGACGCTGCGTTCGCTTGACGCCGGAAAGCATGTGATGTGCACCGTGCCCATGGCAACGACAATCGAAGAATGCCGTCAGATTGTCGCGAAGGTGAAAGAGACGGGTCTGAAGTACATGATGGCGGAAACCGTTGTGTACAGCCGTGAGTTTCTGTTTATCAAGGACATGGCAAAGCGAGGTGAATTGGGCCAAATCCAACATGTGGCTGCCTCGCATCCGCAGGACATGGATGGTTGGCCGAGTTACTGGGAAGCGATGATCCCGATGCATTATGCGACTCATGTGGTGAGTCCCTGTTTAGGTTTGCTCGACAAACCCGCCGAAGCGGTTAGTTGCTTTGGATCAGGAAAGGTTCGAGATGACATCGCACAGAAATCGGGAAACCAGTTTGCAGTTCAGTCGTGTCACATCCGTTTGCGGGACAGTGACGTTAGCGCACATGTGTGGCGTTTCCTCTATGACGTCGCGCGGCAGTACCGCGAGAGCTTTGACGTTTACGGCACCAAGAAGAGTTTTGAGTGGACACTTGTCGAGAACGAACCGCACGTGATCCACACGGCAAAGCAACCTGAGCCCGAAATCCCAACGCAAGTGGACGTGCCCGACTTTGCTCATTTGCTTCCTCCGGAGATCCAACGGTTCACGCTGCCAGCGGAAATCCATGATGCTGATCACCTGTCGTTTGTTAAGGGTGGCGGTCACGGTGGATCACACCCTCATTTGGTGCACGAGATGGTTAGCGCACTAACAGACGATCGAGATCCTTGGCCCAATGCGGTGACCAGCGCGAATTGGACGTGTGTTGGTCTTTGTGCTCACGAGTCGTCGCTACGCGGCGGCGAAGTGATTGATTTGCCCGACTTCACCCTTGATTGAACTTTCAGGTCTGCCATGTTCCGTTTGATGTCACGATCGTGTCGTTCGTCGCAGCATCGTGTGAGATCGGTCGCATTGCTGGGTGTTTTGGCCACGCTGTCCGTTGCGGGCATCCTTGTATCGACGCCAGCTTCGGCTGACGGCTGGAAGAAGCAATCGATCCACGAACGTTTCTATGCGGAGGGTGCGTCAGCGGGTGATTTGGATGGCGACGGTCATATCGACTTGGTCGCCGGACCGATGTGGCTGCGTGGTCCGGAATTCGCTGATGTCTTCACGATCGAGTCACCACGCGAAGTCGCAATCACCAGCTACAGCGACCATTTTTTCAGCAGCGTCTTCGACGCGAACCAAGATGGCGCCAACGACATTCTGGTGCTTGGATTTCCCGGCAAAGCGGCTCGGCTGTATTTGAATCCTGGCTTTGATCACGAGTCAGGCTTTGCGGCATTAAGTTCGGTCTGGGAAGTCCGAAAGGTCGCGGACGTAATCGATAACGAGTCACCAGCTGTGATCGATATCGTTGGCGATGAACTGCCGGAGATCGTTTGCGGACGCGAGGGACGGTATGGCTATTAACAAGCGGGTACTGATGCGACACAGCCTTGGGCTTGGGTGCCCGTCACGCGTCCGGGCACGTGTCCCAATCGCTTCACCCATGCGTTGGGCGTTGGTGATGTCAACGGCGATGGCTTGGTGGATTTGATTGACAAGAATCATTGGTGGCAGCAGCCCACCGACTGGTCATCCACTGACGCGTCCACTGAAAAACCCATTTGGCAACGGCATACGTGGACAAGCCAAGACTATCGCGGTGGCGCCCAAATTCGCGTGGATGATATTGATGGTGATGGTGACCAGGACCTAGTGACCTCACTGAATGGTCACGGATATGGTCTCGCATGGTTCGAGCAGACTGACGACGGATCGTTTCGTCAGCATGACATCATGGGTGAATCATCGACGGAAAATGATTACGGCGTCGCGTTTAGCCAGCTTCATGCGGTAGAGCTGCGTGATATCGACGGCGATGGACTGAAAGACATCGTGACGGGAAAGCGATGGATGGCTCACAACGGAAAAGACGTGGGCGGATTGCAAGAACCCGTGCTGTATTGGTTCAAACGAGTCATCAGCAAGTCAGGCGTTCAATTTCAACCGCACCTCATTGATCGCGATTCAGGCGTCGGTGTGGACGTGTTGGTCCGCGATTTGAATGATGACCAGCGACTCGATGTGGTCTCGTGTAGCAAGCGAGGCCTCTCGATTCATTTTCAAAGTGGAGAGATCGCATCGCGACCACCTGAGACATGGAAACAGACGGCCGGAAGCGATCAGTCCACGTATGCCAACGGTCTGTCACCCGAAGATGCCGCAGATCAATTTTTGGTACCGAACGGTTTTCATGTCGACTTGGTGGCGTCCGAGCCCGAGCTGACCCAGCCGATCGCGATGTGCTTTGATGCGAAAGGT
This sequence comes from Planctomycetota bacterium, assembly GCA_039028015.1. GTDB lineage: Bacteria > Planctomycetota > Planctomycetia > Pirellulales > Pirellulaceae > Rhodopirellula. The sequence continues at coordinate 6,099 of JBCCJB010000049.1, read as the reverse complement.
CGCATTTGGGCAATCGAAGGTTTGACCTATCCCACCAAGGCCGAACCCGGCCAAGGCCAAGATCGTGTGGTCATCTTTGAGGATCGCGATGGCAACGGATCGTTTGAAACGAAGAAAACATTTTGTGAGGGGCTCAATCTCGCCAGTGGTATTGAGGTCGGTTTTGGTGGCGTTTGGATCGGTGCCGCACCTGAGTTGCTGTTCATCCCTGATGCGGATCGCGACGATCGACCAGACTCGGAACCGCAAGTGCTCTTGGATGGCTGGGGATACCAAGACACGCATGAAACGCTGAACAGTTTCACGTGGGGTCCGGACGGATGGCTTTATGGATGCCAAGGCGTTTTCACACATTCAAACGTGGGCCGTCCGGGGACGCCTAAACAGGAGCGCGAACGAATCAATGCCGGCGTTTGGCGGTATCACCCGACCAAACATCGCTTTGAAGTCTTTGCCCACGGCACCAGCAATCCATGGGGTTTGGACTTTGATGATCGTGGTGAGTGGTTCATCACGGCCTGTGTGATTCCGCATCTTTATCACATTCAAAAGGGCGGTCGTTACCAGCGTCAGGCCGGTCGGCATTTCGAGCCGCACACTTACGACGACATGAAAACGATTGCGGACCATTCGCATTTCGCGGGCAACATTCGTGATCATGCGCACTGGGGCGATCAGAATTCCGAACGCCCTGCAGCACCGATCGGCACATCATTGTTGGGCGGTGGTCACGCGCATTGTGGGCTTGCGATTTACAACGGCGGTTCGTTTCCAAGTCATTACGAAGGCCGCATGCTCTTTCACAATCTGCATGGTCACCGTCTGGTTCAAGAAGAACTCGAGCGTGATGGTTCCGGTTATGTTGGCAAACATCGGCCCGACTTTGCGTTCGCGCGTGATCATAAGGAGATTGGCGTCGGCGTCGTGGTGGGTCCCGATGGTGCGTTGTACGTCTCCGATTGGCACGACATCCAAACGTGTCACAGTCGCAAAGATGAGGTGTGGGACCGAACCGATGGTCGATTGTTTCGGATTCGTTATGGCGATCACAAGCCGCGACCGATTGATTTGTGGGCGGAGACGGATGTCGCGCTCGTGGGTTATCTAACCGACGAAAACGGATATGTGGCCCGTCAATCGCAGCGGATTCTTCAAGAGCGGGCTTATGAGAAAACGCTTGACTTGGAATCGGTCCAGCCTGAACTGGAACCAATTTTTGCGAGTGATTCGCAGCGAGATCGTTTGCGAGCACTGTGGACAATGTGGTGCGTCGACGCGATTTCCGATGAAGACCTGATTCGTCTGCTTGACCATGCCGATGAGCACGTTCGCGGATGGGCGGTTCACTTCGCGGGTGAATCATTGCGAACGACTTGGCCCATTGGCGAATTCACGCAACCGGTGACGCAGCGTGGTATGAGTCAGGTGTTGTTTGCGAAGCTGGTTACGGTGGCTGAAAGTGACCGGAGCCTGATCGTGCAGCGACACTTGGCTTCATTGCTGCAAGACTTGCCGTTTGATTTGCGATGGTCATTGCTTGATGGTTTGACGTCGCACTCGATTAATCAACGTGATCGCAACATTCCGTATCTCGTTTGGTTTGGGTGTGAACCGTTGGTCGGTCGCAATCCTGCTCGCGCGTACCAACTCGCAAAGCAAAGCGGTTGGGAAACGCTCTGGCGAAACACGATTCGCCGCACGGCGGTTTCACCCGAGGGTCGCGAATTCTTGACCACTCGATTGGCGGAGCCTCGCGAGCGTCGCCATCGTCTTGCGATCCTCGAAACGTTGCAGTCGGAGGTTGCTCGTCGTCGCAATGTGAGCATGCCGACGTCTTGGCCGAACGCCTACCAACAGTTGAGCAAGGCATCGCTGCCACGTGTCAAACAGTTGGCACGCAATCTGGCCTTTCAATTTGGTGATCGAGATGTGTTGCCGTTCTTCCGCGAGACGCTCGGCGATCCCTCGCGTTCCAAACGAGAGCGATTGGAAACGCTTGCGATGCTTCGCAGTGCCAAGGACGAACAGCTGCCCAGTCAACTGTTGACGTTGCTGGATGACGCCGCGATTCAGACCGAGGCGGTCAATGCATTGGCCGCGTTTGAGGATCCGCGGATCGCGTCGACGATCTTGGATCACTTTGATTCCTTTACTTCATCCGCTCGCACGGCGGCATTAAGCGCATTGGTCTCGCGTCGTCCGCACGCGGAATACTTGGTCGCGGCTATGGAATCCGGTGATATTGATGCGTCCACCGTACCTGCATTTATTGTTCGCCAGGCGGTGGCATTTGAAGACGAGCGACTCAACTCGCGATTGGAGTCGGTATGGGGTCGCATTTCGAAATCGAGCGATGAGTTGAAGGCTCAATACGCCCGTTATCGAAAACTACTACGGCCTGGTGCACTTGGTGGAGCCGACGCGTCGCACGGTCGGCTACTTTACGAAGCCAACTGCGGTAAATGCCATCGACTGTTTGGCGAGGGTGGTGACATCGGACCGGATATCACCGGTGCGAACCGCTCGAGTGTCGATTATTGGCTTGAAAATATTCTCGAGCCCAACGCGTTGATTGGACGCGCTTACCAAACGACTCGTTTCCTGACGGCCGACGGTCGCTTGATCAATGGCGTCGTGCAGGAACGCAACGAAGATGCTGTGGTCGTTCAGACGGCAACAGAACGAATGGTGATCGCGATAGATGACATTGAAGAAGAATTGACGTCGGATGTGTCACTCATGCCTGCCGGACAGCTTGAACCGATGCAGGATCGACAGGTGTTAGCCTTATTTCGATATTTGATGTCGCCCAATCAGGTACCGCGACCCAAGACGGAAGCGGAACTCGCTTCGACGTTGACGACCGTGACACAATGATCGCGTTGCCCATCGAAGTCATGGCTCACGGCTTCATGGCTCACGACGCGAGATTCCTGCCGGGTGTGCTGTCAAATCAATCATTGACGTGACCTCATGAAACGACGACTTTTCTTGAAAGCGGCTTCGACGACAGCGATGTTGGGTCCGTCGTCGTTTTCGGTTGGCCAAAATCGTGAATCAGCCGAGGCGATCGATGCGATGCCAGACTATTTGCCAACCGGCGTCGAGTTGTTAAGCGAGTCGAATCCAAAGACCGACGGTTTCTTCTTTCCGGCGGAATGGCATCGGCACGAATCCACCATCATGGTGATGCCATCGCCGCAGAATTGGCGAGGTTTCGGGATCGCAATGAAGCACGTTCGGCAACAGTGGGCCGATGTTGCCAATGAGCTCGCACAATACGAAGACGTCTTGATGGTCGTGCGCCGGCAAGATCGCCGGGCGGTGCAGCGGTTGCTCGACGAGAGTATCGGATTGGTTGACTTTCCGGTCAACGATGGCTGGTCACGTGATAGCGGTCCGATGTTTGTCATTGACGGGAAAGGTAACCGACGCGTCAGCGGATTCACCTTTAATGGTTGGGGTGCGAAGTTTCCGCCATTTGATGATGACGCGTTACTCAAGGGTCGGCTGTGTGAGTATCTGCAAACGCCGATGTACCCGATTGATTTCGTCCTCGAGGGCGGAGCGGTGACGGTGGATGGCGAAGGGACGGTGATCACCACGGAACAGTGTTTGTTACATCCAAATCGCAACACCAAACGCAATAAGAGTCAGATTGAAGCGGTTTTGAACCAAGCCTTGGGTACCCAAAAAGTGATCTGGTTGGGAAAGGGGCTCGAGCCGGATCCCGTCACCGACGGTCACGTCGATGGCATCTGTGCCTTTGTGGGGCCCGGCGTCGTGATGCTTCATACGACGGATGATCGCAGTGATCCCAATTACCGGATTTGCCAAAATGCCAAACGCCGACTTGAAAGCGTGGTTGACGCGAAAGGAAGGCACTTAGAAATCATTGATGTGCCGCTCGATGGTGATGTGTCCTATCTGAATTTTTACATCGCCAACGGTGCGGTCTTGGTCCCAGTCACTGGTGATCCGCGTCAAGATGAACGACCGATGGGTGTGATCAAAGACTTTTTCGATGGTCGTTATGATGTCGTGGGTATCGAATCAAACGTCTTGGCTGAAGGCGGCGGTGGCATCCACTGCATCACCCAGCAAGTTCCGGCATTGGACGTCTAGCGCGTTTTGATCTGGTTCCGATTTAATTCATGAATCTATTCCGAATTGCCTGCTGTTCTTGATGAAAATTCTTAAATCGTCGCTTCTGCTGATGTGTCGACAGCCCCATTCACTAAAGCGAAGTTCATTGGTGGGATCGTGGTTGTCCTGCGTTATGGTCTGTTGCGGCACGCATGCGGAGACCGCACGTTCGGATGCAAATCAATCGCGTCCCAACATCGTCGTCATCATGGCTGACGATTTGGGTTTTTCGGATCTGGGTTGCTATGGCGGCGAGATTGAGACGCCGCGGCTTGATTCGTTGGCACAGTCTGGCGTGCGAATGACTCAGTTCTACAACACGGCAAAGTGTCACTCATCGCGGGTGTCGTTGCTAACGGGTCTTTATTGCCAACAAGCCGGTTCGCAATCGCTTTCGCGAGCGACCACGTTTGCTCGCCAGCTTCGCGGTGCCGGTTATTTCACAGCGATGACCGGCAAGTGGCACCTTGATGATCAGCCGACCGATCATGGCTTTGATCGCTACTTTGGTCATCTTTCAGGTGCCACCAATTTCTTTACTGGAGACGACACATTCCGTCTCAATGGGAAGCCGTTCACGGATTTCGGTGATGATTTTTACACGACGATTGCGAATACGGATTACGCGATCGACTTTGTCGATGAGGCACTAAAAAAGGATCAGCCATTTCTGTTGTATGTGGCGCATAACGCACCTCATTATCCGCTGCACGTGCTGCGAGAAGATTTTGAGAAGTATCAAGGTCGCTACGATGCCGGCTGGGATGAATTGCGCGAGCAGCGATATCAACGACAGATTCAATTGGGTTTGCTGACGCCCGATAACACGACGCTTAGCGATCGCGATTCGAAGACTTCCGCTTGGGATGCGTTGAGTCAGGAAGACCAAGAGTGGGAATCAGACCGAATGGCGGCTTACGCGGGAATGGTGGACCGGCTTGATCGAGAGATCGGGCGTTTGGTCGATCACTTGCGAGCGAAGGCTGTTTGGGACAACACCCTGTTCGTATTCGTGAGCGACAATGGTGCGTGTCCGTTTGAGCGAACGCGGCGAAAAGAGCTCCCGCCGTATGATCCCAAAAGTTATTGGACCTATGACACGGGATGGGCACACGTTGGCAACACACCATTTCGGTTCTACAAGCAAAACAATCATGAGGGCGGGATTGCTTCACCCGCGATTCTTCATTGGCCGTCAGGTATGCAAGCCGAACCCGGTTCGATCGATCGCCAGCCAGCTCATTTGATTGACATCATGGCGACGTGCTTGGATGCGGCTGACGCCCCTTATCCAACCGACGTTGAAGGACGGACCATCGAGCCGCTGATGGGTCGTTCTCTTTTGCCGGTGTTACGAGGCGAAGAACGAGAGCCGCATCCCTACTTGTATTTTCAATTCGGCCCCAATCGCGGCTTGCGTATGGGTGATTGGAAGCTGGTGACGTATCGGAGCGGTCCATGGGAACTTTATCAGCTTTCCAGCGATCGCAGCGAAACACGAAACCTGATCAAGCAACACCCTGACAAAGCGGAATCCATGCGATTGAAATGGCATGAGGTTGCCGAGACGGTCGATCGATTACCCAAATCGCAACGCAAGCCGGTTCGGGATCAATCGTTGGCAGATGGGAATAAGAAGAACAAGCGAGAGAAAGCCGCTCTCTGATACGGGCGTCACGATTTGGAGCCGATTGGAAATTCTTGTGCAATGTTTGTATGAGCCGATGCCGCTAGGCTTGGGTTGTATTTCGCTTTGGATCCCGAGTGTTATTCAACGCTAGGCACTGTCCCGTAAATATGAGCCGAAAGCGTTAGCGTCGGGCGATGACGCTTTAAAGCTCGCAAATCGGGGCCCGCGGCTAGCGCCCAATGCCATCTTTTTTCCAAATTCCGATAAGATTGCGAGCCTAAACAACACGCACTGGCCCAATATTTGCGCCGGTAGTTTGGCAT
>JBCCJB010000048.1:0-16007 GCA_039028015.1 Planctomycetota bacterium | reverse complement strand
CTTGCGATCGCCTCGACGGCCAGCGAGGTTTCCTCAATCGTCGATCGAGTCCCCAATCGCTGCTCGACCGATTCGCCGCCACCCCAGCCACCGTCGGCGTTTTGGTTGGCGATCAAGTAATCAATGCCACGTCGCAGCCGGTTCGCTTCCAAACCGCCACATCCGTCCAGCAAGACTCGGGCGGTGCCATAAATTGGATTGTCTTCATCGGCCCGATCCTGATTGCCAAACCAGAGCGGTGTCCACGAGCCATCATCGCTTTGCTGCCGCATCAGGAATTGATGACCACGGCGGGTGGCCGGCAGCATTCCAGGTAACGGGTCTTCGTCGTCAAGCCGCTGCCACGCCGTGAACGCTCGAATGGCGTGGGCGGTCAGATCAACACTGCTGCGATCAAACGGCAACTTCCCCCAACCACGACAAAACGTCGGCCAACCGCCATCGCGATTTTGCAACCGCATCAACCACAAAAGTCCATCGCGACATGCGTCACGAATCTCTTTCTTTCGATGAGGATGCCAGTGCATCTGAGCAAGCAACGCGATGATGGCAGCTGGCGTGTCATCCCCATCAGGAACAGCACCGGACAAATCGGACCAGCCCCAACCACCCGGGTCCGCTCCGGTAAACGGATGTGCTCGTTGATGCTGGCAGCTTAGTTGCCAATCGATCAATGCATCAGTCGACCAGGAGTGTTCCATGTCCGACGAAACATCCGCGTTTGGTGAGCATGTTGATGTGAGTGCCACGGTGGCCAATGACGTGACCCAAGTAGCAAGATTGGTGTCGATCGGCCAACCGCCATCCTTGTCGCGGCTATCCAACAAGAATCGCAGCCCGTTCAGCGTCACCGAGTGTTCCAGCCGTCCGCTGGCGGCCAGCGACATGACAACAAACGCGGTTAGCGGAGTCGCCTCCAAATAGCCTCCGCTGGACGGTTGCATTCGTCGCAAAATCGTCATCGTGCGACGAATGCACCCCCGGCGCAACCACTTGTAAATCAGGGGTCCGCCGTGAATGAGCAGTTTGGCTTGCCCCATCGCCACCAAAGCGGGGATGGCGTAGCTGACGACCGGTAAACCCACAAAGCGATACATCGACTGTGGCACAACAGCCAGTTCAAATGGCAAGGTCGGTACATCGGACCACGGCACTCGGCCAGCGATCGCAAGGTTCGTCAAAATGGGAACGACAAACGTTTTGTCCTTGCCGTAGCGTCGTCGCAAACCCCCAAGCCCACCCGCTGTTTCGATGTAACGCTGACAGGCGGCCTCGGATTCTTGTGTCCAGATATCGCTGCTGAAGCCAGCCTGCGCTGCCAACGTCATCGCGGCGGTCGCTAAATAACTCGTCGCGATGTTGCTGTGGCTCAGATCGGTGTCACCAAAACCGCCATCTGAATTTTGCTGCTTCAGCAGGAACGCCAGACCGGACCTAATGGCGTCGCTCCAGTTTTCAGCTTCGCTCTCATGCTTGCTGAGCTTCACACAAACCGACAGGGCACTGACGGCAGTTGCGGTGGATAAAGCAGAATTCGATAGCTTGCCAATCCAGTGTCCAGCCTCACAACGTTCCGCCAGCAATTCACGACGCAGCAGCTTCGCAGTTTCATTGAAGGTGCGCAGTCGCGTCATGAATCATGTGTGTCCGAAAGATGGCAGCCAAAGTCAACTACCACACTTTAAGCCGCGAGCCCTTTTCACTCACCCCTGCGAATGGATCAGGTGTTGGCGGTAGTCGGTCTTGTTTTGCGTTTGTTCACGATGCACTCAATCGGGGAGCGATCGAGAATGAATCTCAATTCATCGATGATGTCTGGTAAAACGGGACGCCACTTTATGAGTCGAACGTAGCAAACTGTGGGTGCATTCAAATGATTCGAGTGACTTGCTTTCTCACGCTGTTGTTGGTCACCGCTTGCTGCCGAGTTGGGGTAATCGAAGCGGCCAGTGATTTTTCGTTGCATTTTGAACCCAAGGTGCTCGCGGACAACAGCATCGAAACGCGACGCCAGGTCTTTGGCGTTGCCCAATCCGAACAGGTCGAAGCGCTGATCAGTTGGGTGCTGCCCGGATTGGTCGATGACCCCGTTCGCTTCGAGGGTTTTTTTCTTCCCACGTTTGCTTCACCGCCTGTTACTGAGGACACCGGGTTTGGATCGCTTCCCAGTGCGGTGCTGACGTCGCTACCCGAATTGCGAGCACCGGTGCTGGATCTATTGGCCCTAGCGGATTCACAGCAACTAAAGCGTATCAGCGACATGCTTGGTCGGGTTTCAGCAACGTCGGGGTCGCCTTCGGAGGTTGAGATCGCTGGCCTGCGTCTGCTCGTGTCGCTCCAACAGGGAACGATCAACAGCATTGACAAAGCCATCGCGGATCTGATGGAACTCATTTCCGACATCGAGAAACAGCAGCAGAAGTTGACCCATCAAACTCTTTGGATGGAAGTGATCACCGCCGCATGCTTGATTGATCGGTTTCCAACTCATCGTAATGCGATTGAATTTGCCGCGATGGTTTTCGAGCGGCGAGCGTCCCACTTTGATGTGCCTGAGATGCTAACGCTTCAATTGCACGTTGGATCATTGCACTCCCAAACGCAGCATCAAACATTCGCTGCTACGACCGACCGACGTGATCAATCAAACATCCCGGGCAGCTGGTTGATCACTAGCGACTACGACGAGAAAGGCTGTGGTGAGGGTCGTCCGCGACCGCAGTTTAATCGTGATCGCGATGGTGTGATCATTCATTCGTGTGCTCACGGCGACGACTACTTGCTTTTGCGTCGTCCGCTATTGGGGCGTTACGAAGTGCAATGCGACATGCGTTCCCATTGCGCCGCCCAAATACTGCATGATGGTCGCTTGATTGGCTGGGGACCCAATTTGCAGAGTGTCACGCGCGTGTTGCCACGCAATCAACGAGCATTGATCGCTCAAGACCAACCGTTCGACCGGCCAAAGCAGTGGGTTCACTATCGGACCGAGGTGGGAACTGACAAAACACGAACGTTCTTGCAGGGTCGCTTGGTGCATGAAGGTCCTAGCGATGCGGCGCTCGCCTCGTGGATGGCGATGCGAAGCCGTCTTCGATTTGGCAGGTTCAAAGATGTCTCAGTGCATGGATTCAACGATCAAAACGAATCGGCGATCGAATCTGTTTCCAAAATCGAGATGATCCAAAATGAAGATTTGATTGATTGGATGCCCTACCATCAGTGCGGCGTCGGCAATCCGGATGCACCATGGCATTGTGAGGTCGACTCTGAAGGCGAGACTGTCTTGATTGGCAAGAAGGTCGCGTGGATTGCTGGATCATCGTTTGAGCGTTTGCTGCAGTACCGTCGGCCACTGGTCGAAGATGGCGAATATTCCTTGCAGTTCTTTTATGACCCAAATCAAAGCAACGCTTCGATTGCGGTGGGCCGGTTGGCGATGTTGATCACGCCAACGCACGTGGGCGAGCATTGGATTACCGACGCTCGTTACGATCGCACTCGGCTGAGACCGGACAACGTGACGCTCAACGGCGATCATCAACTGCACGCGGGATCAACCGGTTTGCTTGCGGGACAGTGGAACGATCTGAACGCAAGCGTGGTGGGTGATAAGTTGACGTTGGTGCTCAACGGCGCCCCAATCTTTCGATGTCAATTGCAAGCGTCGTCGGAACGCAAACTGGGTTTGTTTTATTACGCCGACCGAGAGCAACTGCAGGTTAGACGAGCAATACTAAGTGCTCATTGGCCCCAGCAAGACACGACAATCATCGATGAATTGTCCGATCCGCGTGTCGAAGACCTCAATCGTTTCGCCGATTCGTTACCGACGCAGTTCTCACATGACTTAGCGATGGGAGACGATCGTTACGTTGAGGTTGGTCCATCAAGTCAGGCGGTTTGGCGGGTGCCGAACGGCGAAGGGATTCCGATAGCCGTTTCGTCAACGGGAAAGTGGGCGCAGCAAGCGATCTCGGCGCGTTTCGGCATTGAGGGCGATTTCGACATTCGCGCTCGGTTTTCAAATCTTGATATGAAGCAGGCGTCGAAGAACAAGAATGCATTATTGACGGTCGACATCAACAATTCGATTTCCGCTCGCTTCGCCACATCGATCGGGCATGATCAAAATCAAGGTCATGAATTAAAGGGACAACTCACACGCACCTATCCAGATGGATCGAGGGCTTATCAGTCTGGGCGTGTCATTGATGAATCGACTTCAGGTGTCCTGCGGATCGTCCGTCGCGGTTCGGACGTCTATTGCTTGATGGCGCCGGGATACTCAAATCGCTATCGACTCCTGATGGTCGAAAAAGACGCTCCAAGTGATGACGTCTCACCCGGTGGAATCAAATTGATCGCTGTCGCTAATGGAGGTGGTCAGGCGAGCGTGACGTGGGATCAGTTGGAAATTCGAGCCAATCGACTTCTCTACTTGCCACCCAAGAATGCGGATGTTCCAAGCCAAGTGGGGATCATTGATTCAAAGACGAAAGCCGTTCGCGTGCTGGCTGGTCCCATGGCTCCCTACAACCATGTGGGATCGCCGGTGTGGAGTCGGGATGGGAAATGGATTGGTTACGATCAATCATCGGGGTCGACGCTCGATAGCCGTTTGATTGTGATGTCGCTTGAAGATGGCAAACCAATCGATATCGGATTTGGATCGTTGCCCAATTTTTCACCGGATGGAAAACAGATCGCGTTTTCCGCGGCGCGGATGGGTGTCGGCATTCAAAATCGTGATGGCTCAGGGCGTCGGATCGTCGATCGCACAGGCTGGGGCATGCAGTGGTCGCCAAAGCCGAACCTGGTGGCCTACAGCCGAGGCGGTGAACTGCTTTTGTACGACGTCGCGACGGACCAGACCAGAAGCGTTTTCGAGGGCGACTTGCGCGAACGGTATTCGTACTTGTACTGGAGCATGAAGTGGTCGCCTGATGGAACCATGATCATCTTTAAAGCCCGGCGTCGGGAGGACAGCAAGAACGAAATCGCACTTGTGAGATTGGACAAGCCCAGTCAGGTTCAAGTTGTGATCGAAGATTCAACATGGATTTCAAACAACTTTTCGTGGTCGCAGGACAGTCGCCGAATCATGATTCCGATCAAGCGTGCCGGCATGCCCGTTAGGGACATGCACGTCTTTCCGATTGCAGCCAATGCCGATGCATTAGCAACTCGTTTGGCCGGGAAAACCGATAGCGTCGTTTTGTTCCGGCAAGATGATCATGCTGAGATGAAAGGTTGGGATTTACTGCACACGATTTGGTCTCCACATGAATCGAAAATCGTCTTCACGGGAAAGCCCATCCCCACGCCGGTTGAATGGACGGGAAAGTGAGCGATTTCCGCCGACGACAGCTCGGCAACGCTGACCAAGACGGTCCGCTTGAGCAAAGTTGTTGGAATTCAATCCCGCAGCGTCTTGCTGACGCGACTTGGGCCGGTTGAATCCGGGCGCGGGCTTCTGGCAAAGATCGGTTCGATGATCTTATCCCGTCGAAGATGCGTCGTTGCGGCGGTTGAGAATTGATCTAGCTTTTTGGGGTCGTGGTGGGCTATCCGTGGATCAAGGGGTCATTTTGATTCCAGCATGCATTTTGGATTGTGAGGCCGCTCAAGAGGGGCTCGCGCACTTGGCAGGGAGATGCTCGCCGTGCAAACCTTGAAAACCGCTGCAATTGTCGTCTTGATGATGACAGTGCTCTATGGCGCCTACGTTTCAATGACCACGCCGCCGGATCCACTGCCGCCCGAGATCATGCCGATGCTGGTGGAATCTGGTGAATTTGAAATCAGCAATGGATTGCCCGAATCATTTGATGACTTTGGCGTCGATGAGGGCGTGGCGATGGCGGAGCCAGCTGAGAAGGGTCCCGCCACAGAGCTCATCAGCCCCGATGGCGTCGCAGTTAATGCCGATCGCGGACCGGTTCCACCCGAATCCCTCGATGCTGCTAACCGAACATTTGCGGATTTGCCGAGCCCAGATTTACTACCCTCGTCGACCGATGGCCCTTCTGATTTGAATGCCGCTGACTTGGCGTCGTCCGTGCCCGATCAGTCCGCCTCTTTCTCGATGAGCGATCAAGCCGCCGCGCGTCGTTTGCCGCCCGTTGGTGGGACCAGTGGTAGCGTGAATGTCGATCCCGCACGTGATTATCCAACGACCAGTGATTCGTTTGCGCTTCCGGATCCCAATGAAATCGATGCGTCGTCACTGGGCATGAAGGCTGAAGATCCGATGATTCCGAGTGGCGCGATTGCGGCCAACTCTGATTCCGACATCGCAGCGGCAGGTTTGAACAACGCGATCGCCACTGCGGATCGTCAGTATGTGGCCGATCGACGACGTGAAGCATTGGCGACGCTGAGTTTATTTTATGAGACTCCCAATCTAACGTCTTCGCAGCGTGATCAGCTTCTCGTGCGTCTCGATCCTTTGGCCAGAGAAGTCATCTATTCTCGGGAGCACCTTCTTGATAAGCCCCATCGTGTTGGACCCAATGAAACATTAATGGAGATCGCCAATCGGTATGATGTGCCCTGGCAGTTGCTGGCCAACATCAATGGCATTCAAGATCCGGTGACCGTGCTTCCCGGGCGAGATTTGAAAATCGTTCGCGGACCGTTTCGCGCTGACGTCGACTTGGCCAATCTTGAGTTGACGTTGTTCGTTGGTGATCTTTATGCGGGTCGTTTTCCGATCGCAGTTGGAAGTGATCCTGCACCCCAACCCGGCACGTACACGATTCAAGAAAAGCAAGCATCCAAAACCTATTACGATATGTCAGGCACACCGATTCCGCCGGGCAGCCCTCGCAATCCGTATGGCAGCATGTGGATCGACTTGGGTTCAGGCGTGAGCTTGCACGGTAGTCCCGAAGCGGACCGAGCGACCACCAACGGCTGCATCAGCGTCGCGGGGAATTACTCCCGCGATGTGTTTGGCATTCTTTCGGAAGGCTCATCGGTCACGATTCGCTAGAACGTCGGCCGCGAGGTCGGCATCACATTAGCATCACCCACGTAGCGATCTTTCCTGGTTCGGTCATACTGCTGTTTCGGTCATAATGATCGTCACGGCAAGACCTCATCGTTCCAAGATCGCTCATGTTGGCCATTGAACATCTGACAAAACGCTTTTTGCTGGAAGCGTCCCCCAAACGCGACAAAGCGTCTGAAAATGGCGATGGTCAAACGGTTCTGGCGGTTGATGATTTGTCATTTGAGGTCGCGCCGCGTCAGGTCTACGGATTACTGGGCCCAAACGGAGCCGGCAAGACAACAACGCTGCGCATGATTCTTGGATTGCTCGCTCCCGATTCGGGTTCGGCACGCGTTGGTGACGTTGAAACGGCGGTGGACTCGGTTGCTGCCAAGTCGAAGTTGGGTTTTGTTTCGGCCAACGATGGTGTTTATCCCTGGTTGACCGTTCGCGAGATGCTCCTGTACTTCGCTGATTTGTATGCTGTGCCTCCCGGTGTCGCTAATGATCAGTTGTCACATTTGGCCGAGGTGATGGAGATCGAGACGCTGCTTGATCGTCGCGCTGGTTCGTTGAGCACCGGTCAGCGTCAGCGAGTCACGTTGGTGCGTGGCCTCATTCATGACCCACCTGTCATGCTGCTTGATGAGCCAACGTTAGGTCTGGATGTTGTCGGTGTGCAAACGGTCTTTCGCTATATCGACCACCTGCGATCGGCTGGAAAGGCGGTGGTGGTTTGCACGCACCGCCTGGATGAGGCCCAGCGATTATGCGATCGCTTTGGCTTGCTTCACCGTGGAAGATTGCAACACGAAGGCACGATGACAGAACTGCAAACGCAAACGGGACGCGAACATTTGGTGGATATGTTTGTCGACTTGTTAGACGGTGCTTCGAAGGGCACGTCGACGGCAGCATCGTCTGCTGAGTTGTCTGCGAGCGGGTCTTCGACGGGTGAGCTTGCTGCGGATGGACTTGCGGAGGCATCTTCTTGAGCGGAACAACCACCCGCTTGTGGCGATTGACCCGCAAAGAACTCCGCGAGACGCTCCGCGATCGGCGAACCATGCTGACGTTGGTCGTGATGCCCTTGTTGGTCTATCCGCTGCTCAGCATGGCCTTGAATCGGTTTCTGCTTTCCACGTCGGCAGCTGTCGGGCAAGGCTATTTGGTCGGTGTTGCCACGGAAGCCGAAAGCACCGTCCTGCAGTCGATTTTAAATGACGAACGAAGTCAGCCACCCAGCGAGATCGCTGATGCAAGCGACGGTGCGGTGGCGGATTTTCAAGTGGCGGTGACCGAGCCGATCACCGTCGCGGAAGCGTTGATCTCGAATCAGCTGGACATTGGTGCGGTGGTGTCGGTGGCAACGTCGGGCCGGCGACAAATTGAAGTGATTGCTTACGCCGGTGACGACGCCAGTTTGTCGGCCCGTCGAGTTTTGATTGAGCGGTTGCAGTGGCTAAAGCTGCGAGAGTCAATCGAATTGGTGTCTCGTTTGGAGCCCGAGTTTCCATTCTTTGAAGTCCAATCAACCTTGATTGGCGAAGAAGCCGAAGAGTCGTTGTTGGCCAGCGTTTTACCGCTCGTGTTGGTGCTGATGACGATCACCGGTGCCGTGTATCCCGCGATCGATTTGACCGCAGGCGAACGGGAACGAGGCACGATGGAAGCTCTGATGGCTTCGCCCGTGCCACGGGGTGCTGTTTTGGTCGCAAAGTACATTGCCGTGGTATTCGTCGCGATGCTGACAGCCGTGGTGAACCTGGTTGCGATGACGGTCACGCTCTCGCTGACCGGATTGTGGTCACTGTTGGTTGGGACGGATGGTTCGGTCGGAGTACTGTCCATGATTCAGGTGCTGGGCATTCTGGTTTTGTTCAGTGGTTTTTTTTCAGCGGTGTTGTTGTCGCTGACCAGCTTTGCGAAATCCTTCAAGGAAGCGCAGGCCTATTTGATTCCGGTGATGTTGCTTTCGCTGGGGCCGGCAATGTTGTCGTTGATGCCGGGGATGACCTTGTCCGGTCCGATGGCGGTGACGCCGCTGATCAACATTGTGTTGCTGGCCCAGGGCATTCTGTCGGGCGATGAACTGGATGTGGCTGGGGCGATGCTGGCGATCGTTAGCACGATTGCCTACGCGTCAGCTGCCTTGGCACTTGCTGCGAAGCTGTTTGGTTCGGATGCGGTTACCCGATCCGGAGAAGCATCGATCGGATCGTTGCTCCAGCGACCCAGATATGGCACGCCAGTGCCGACGGCGACCGAAGCGGGTTTGTTGGTGGCGTTGTTGTTGCCGGTATCGTTTGTGGTATCCAATGGGTTAACGCAATGGGTGTCTGCGGAACAGCAGACGCCGCAGATCACACTGCAACTGATCGCCAATGCGATTGGATTGGTGTTGGCGTTTGGTTTTGTTCCGTTTGCTCTGACGTGGTTTTCGCGACATCAGTGGACAGCCACGTTTCGTTTGCGACGGGCAAAATGGAGTTTCTTTGCGGGAGCGTCGATCGTCGCGCTGGGTGGTTGGGCATTCGCGCATGAGTTGGTTGTGATTGCGGATCAACTCGGTTTGGCGACGCTTCGCGAGGACCAACTTGAACGCACCCGGGCGGTGCTTGAAAAATGGAAGCAGGTCTCGCCTATTCTGCTACTGGCAACGTTGGCGTTCACACCCGCCGTGATCGAAGAGCTCTGTTTTCGTGGTTTCTTGTTTTCGGCATTTCGATCTCGGCTGTCGCCGGTGCAGACGGTTGTTATCACATCGCTGCTCTTTGGTGCCTTTCATGTCTTTGTCGGCAGCACCTTGTTGATCGAACGATTTTTGCCAACGACGCTGCTGGGGCTGATTTTAGGTTTCGTCGCTTGGCGAAGCGGCAGCGTGTGGCCCGGCATGTGGCTACACTTCTTGCACAACGCGTTGCTCGAGTTGGTGGCTCGGTATCACGAGTCATTTGAGTTTTTGGCCGAAGGCTACGAAACGTCCGGCCATCTGCCTTGGTCGTGGCTTGCGAGTGCGGGGTGCTGCGTTGTGATTGGATTGGTCGTGATTCGAATAACAACGCAAGCGAAGGATGTGCCGATAGATCAATCTGCGTAGCGGTGGCTTCCACCAGACTGTTGAATTGAATTAGCGG
The DNA here is from genome assembly GCA_039028015.1 of Planctomycetota bacterium. GTDB lineage: Bacteria > Planctomycetota > Planctomycetia > Pirellulales > Pirellulaceae > Rhodopirellula. The sequence goes on along the minus strand of JBCCJB010000048.1, from coordinate 5,873 downwards.
CTTGAAGCCACCACTACCTCATTACCACTAAGCGAGCTTTGGATTGTCGCGGTGTCGCGTCGCGTCGCGTTGTGTTTTCTTGGCAAGATTGCGTTGCAAAGCGTCCGTCAGGTTCACGCCCGATTGATTTGCGAGGCAAATAATGACAAACAGTACGTCCGCGAGTTCGTCGGATAAGTCGCCAATCTGTGAGCCAGGTTTGACAGATTGCTCGCCCTTGGTTCGCGAGAGAATCCGCGCAACCTCACCTACTTCCTCAACCAACTGTGCCAGATTCGTCATCTCATCAAAGTATCGCACGCCGATGTCATGGATCCACCGATCGACGCTTTGTTGAGCCTCGTGAATTGTGATTGGCTCACTGTGACCGCTGGGTGCCGTCACGGAATTGCGGTCAGTTGTGTCGAGTTTGTTGGTTCGGCGAGCAGCAAATAAGTCCCACTCTTACCCGCGGTCGCCAAATCCATATGCCCATCGGCATTGAAGTCAGCGGCGACAATTTGCAGTCCCGTACCGACTCGACCCTCGTCAATCACATGTCGCGAGAACGTTTTGTCCGACGCGTTCCATTGATACCAATAAAGGCATGGCGGCTGTTTTCCGCCGGGGTCACGACCGTTGTGCGCAAAGACTCGTTTGCCCGTGATTAGATCTGCGTTGCCGTCGCCGTTGAGATCGGTCCATAGCATGCTGTGCGGCTGGCTGAACTCGCGATCGATCAAATGTTCGGACCACTTCAGCTTGCCTTCGTCATCGAAACCACGGTTTTCCCACCATTGCAGACCGAAGTCGTGGCCATTTCCAAAAATCAAATCGTTGTCTTCGTCTTGATCCAAGTCCACCACTAAAATCGGCAGGCTGGCGTGGAGCAACCAATCGCCATGAAACGTCCATGGTTGATTCCAGGGGTCGCTCTTGGGTTGCTCGTACCAACCTTGACCAACGAGAACGTCTGCTTTGCCATCTCCACTCAAATCACCCGCGCCGACACCATGGCCATTGCCGGCATCACCAAGTTGATGCGGTATCAATTGATAAATCGACTGGCTTTCCTGAGCCGAATCAGCGGAGTCAAATCGCCAAACCATCATTGGCACGTCTTTTTGCCAACTATTCACGATGTATTCGGGTTGTCCGTCGCCGTCGAGGTCTTCCAGTATCTGACCCTCGTTTTTGCTCATTCCAGTGTCGACGAGCAAACTGCCTTCCCAACGTTTGCCAAGCTGAAGTGCTTCACTGCCAGGGTTGCGAAACCATTGGATTTTGGTTGAGAGGAATCCGCTCGCAAAAACATCCAACCACCCATCACCATCGATGTCCCAAAGGTAATCTCCGTTGCTTTGGACGTAGCCATTCCAGTCCTCAATGTTGCGGACCGGGCGTGGTACCCATTCACCGCCTCGGTACCAATTGCGTCCGGCGACAAGGTCGAGTGTGCCATCACCGTCCACGTCACCCGCCGCGATGCCTTCATTGGCGTCCACGGTTAGCAAACGGATTTCGAATTGCGGTGACGCACTAAAGAGCCTTTGAGATTGGAACGTGGTCACAGCGGCAAGAAAACCAAACGTGACGAGGACACGAGACGATTGATTCCAGTGGTTCATGGTTCGATCCATAAAACGAATGTCAACATCGCGAGGGCAACACATTGCGAGTGGCCGACGGTGCATCACATTTGAGAATCAAACCGCCTCACTTGCCGGACCGAGTATAACCGCGACGGAACTCAGACTGGAAAACGCGTTCGCGTGACACTCGGCTAGGCAGCGAGTAATTCTTCCATCGTCGCCACTAGCGATTTCACGGCGTCAACGCTGTGCTGGAACGCTGCGGTTTCTTCATCAGTCAGAGTGAGTTCGATAACCTTTTCAACACCACCGCTTCCCATGACGACTGGGACGCCAACATAAAATCCGCCGACCCCGTATTCCGATTCGCAATGGGCGGCCACGGGAATGACTCGTTTCTTATCCTTGACGACCGCCTCGACCATTTGGGCACACGCTGCCGCTGGCGCGTAATACGCCGAGCCTGTCTTCAGCAACGAAACAATCTCAGCCCCACCCTTGCGAGTTCGATCGACAATTTCGTTCAAACGATCCGTTGCGACCAGCTGTGTGATCGGAATACCACCAACGCTGGTGCAGCTTGGAATGGGCACCATCGTATCACCATGGCCGCCCATCAATAGCGCACTGATGTCTTCGACGCTCACACCCAACTCAAGGGCCAAGAACGTCCGATATCGTGCCGTGTCCAGCACGCCCGCTTGACCGCAGACCTTTGCGGAATCAAAGCCCGTGACGCGAAACATCTGTTGCACCATCGCGTCGAGCGGATTGCTAACCACGATCACAACAGCGTCGGGACTGGTGGCTTTGATGCTTTCCGCGACGCTGGTGACGATTTTGGCGTTCGTCGCCAGGAGATCATCGCGACTCATCCCAGGTTTTCGGGGAATCCCAGCCGTGACCACGATGACGTCGCTGCCAGCCGTGTCGGCATAGTCGGTTGTGCCAACGATATGGCTATCGAAACCCATGATGGGTGACGATTGCATCAGATCCAGTGCTTTGCCACGCGGCATGTCCTCGGTTTGCGGGATGTCGAGCAACACGACATCACCCAGTTCAGCCGCCGCACACCAATGAGCACACGTGGCGCCGACATTGCCGGCTCCGATGATTGAAATCTTGGCGCGACGCATACTTCAGGGCCCTGGTCTAAGTTGAGTGAGGATGGTTTGGGAGCAGCTGTGATCAACCGCGGGCGGTATGGTCGCACGGCGGTTTCAAGCGTCAAGGGGCGATACCACCCTTTGGATTTGATGCCGTTCGCAACGTCGAAAAGTTGCGACGGTTGGATGTCGCGACCAAACATGTCGGATCGTTGCAAGCCAAACCGCGACCGACTTCACAACCAAAAAGAAAAGCGTCGTCGAGGTCACATCTTGCAAACTCGACGACACCTTGTCGTCAACTTCTTGCTTGACCCGATCACATATCCGTGCTCACTGGCCAATCGAAATGTGTTAACAACAAATGAAAAAGGAGTGACATCCGTGTCGCTCGGCCAAGCCGAGGAAAGGTCATCAATGACCCGTTCTCCGAAACCGAAATCACCGTCGTGGTGAATAATTCAATGGGCGCAATCCCTGGCCGCAAGAGAATCTACGGTTTGAAGCCGGTCTTTCGATCGGGTGCTCTTTCGCAAACGAACTCGTGCTGAGCAGATCGCTTAACGCAGTCTAAGCACACCAACATTCAGTGCCTGACCGAACGGCTTCGTCTCTTTGACTGCCATCCCGAAAGTCGATTCAACCCGGCACGACGACGTCATTGGATGTCTGGGCGAATGCACCCAATTGGCCCCGACCTGCTGTCACTCGGAGCATTGGTGGCAGTGTTACGGTCTACCGACTGGGACCGTGAATCGTGTGCGGTGAGCGTTCTTGTGAGGGCTTTGAATAGGCACCGGCAACACGCATCGAGCACACTCCAAAAGATTAGATGACGTCCGTGGCCAAGAACACCACAGCACATAAATCGATCGGCCGAATCGTGGCGAGATGCCTTTGGACTGTCAACAACAAAGTCGCAAAAACGACGCGCCTCGCAAACTTCAATGATCGTTTGATCAAGCAATTTCCAAGGTGGATGCAAGCTAATTTTTTTTGTGCAAAACTTGCCGGACTTTCATCGAATTCACGCCTTGGCTCAGGCGTTGATTCGGCCCGCATGGATCACGTCAGTTGGGCCGAAACATGAACTTGCTTTTCTATCGCTTTACATCGGATTGATTGGCACTGCTGGATGGATGAACACCCTCGCGATCCAACCCATTGGTTCAGCGATGCTTACGTTGATCGAATGCATCAAACGATTGGACCGCATGCCTGCCGAAAGCTTGCGATTTATTCACTTCCACCGAATTTCGTTTTGACCGTGATTGTACCGGTCTACAACGAATGCGGCAGTATCGATGAAGTTTTGAAACGATTGCGTGCAACGGGACTGCCAATGCAAATCGTTTTGGTTGACGATGGATCCCATGACGGTTCATCGGCCTTGCTTCGTGCTCACGAACATGCCACCGATATCACTTTGATCACGCATGAGGCCAACCGTGGCAAGGGTGCTGCCATTCAAAGCGGCATCGGGCATGCCACTGGCGATGTGGTTGTGATTCAGGATGCCGACTCCGAGTACGATCCCGACGATTTTCGGGTGTTGCTGCAACCGATCATCGAAGACTCCGCGGATATCGTTTATGGCACCCGCTACGGGCACTGTGATCGACAGCTTTCGCCGTGGTGGCATCAAGCTGTCAACGGAATGATCACGTTGCTGGCCAGTGTCACGATGGGGCCTCGGCTCAGTGATGTGGAGACCTGTTACAAGATGGCTCGCCGTGAGCACTTTCAAGCTGTGGCATCGCAGCTGCGGGAATCTCGATTTGGAATTGAGATCGAGCTGACGGCCAGGTGGGCTCGAATGAATTTGCGTTTTACCGAACGTCCGATTCGGTATCGGCATCGCTGGTATGACGAGGGGAAAAAGATCACTTGGCGTGATGGCATCGCAGCGATCGGTTGCGTGATCCGCTATGGATTGCTGCGACGCTAAACCGTCGTGGCGGCGTCGATGCCAAAGGCCATCAGCGTCGCTTGCAGCGATTCGGATTCGGAATCGGTCAGTGGCGTCATGGGCAAACGCAACTCACCTGTGTCACGCCCCAGCATTGCCATTGCGGCCTTCACTGGGATCGGGTTGGTCGCCAAGCCGAGCATTTGATTGCAGAGCCGATACAGACGATGGTGGACCTCTGCAGCACGTTCGTAATCGCCCTGGGAAGCGGCCTGGACCAAATCGATCATCACATTTGGAACAATGTTGCCAGCGACGCTGATAACTCCCTCGGCCCCAACGGCCATCATTGGCAAGGTCAACGAGTCATCGCCCGACAACACCGTCAGGTCAGTGCTTCCCAGCACCGCAGAACACTGGTCGAGTGAGCCGGTTGCTTCCTTAACCATCGTGATCCCAGGCAATTCAGCAAGTCGCACGATGGTGCTGACGTCAATGTTCTTTCCGGTTCGCCCGGGGATGTTGTACACGCACACGGGAATGTCCACCGCTTCGGCAACGGCGGCAAAGTGTTGGTACATCCCTTCCTGAGTTGGTTTGTTGTAGTACGGCGCGACCTGTAGCGTCGCATCGGCACCTTCGCTTGCGGCCCGGCGCGTCAATCGCAAAGCTTCGGCGGTGCTGTTGCTGCCCGTACCGGCCATGACTTTCGTACGGCCAGCAATGATCTGAATCGTCTCGGTGATGACGCGTTCGTGCTCGTCGTGGGTTAGTGTGGGGGACTCGCCGGTCGTGCCGCACGGGACGACGCAATTTGTGCCCGCCGCCACTTGGAATTCGAGCTGCTCACGGAGTTGCTGATAATCGACTTCGCCATTTCGAAACGGAGTTACGATGGCGACGGACATGCCCGCGAAAGGACTGCCTTGGCGTTGCGTCATGATTTGCAATCATCAAAAAATGAGTGAATTCGGGACCTTGTAAAATACGAACTGGTCGAACGATCCACGACCCCCCGCAAGTCCCAGATGATTTGTTCTTTGTTGAATACCGCCGATCGATCCGGCTAAACTTGCTTCCGTCTTCCATTTCCGCGTTCAAGTTTCATTATGTCTCACTTTCGTCGTGCACCCTCGGGCCAAGCCGGTTTTTGTCGTCACACACGGCGCGAATTCCTCTGGCAGGGCGGTGCTGGATTTGGTGCGGCTGCGATTGCTGATTTGCTGCAGAACGACGGGGTGTTTGCGTCCGAGTCGATCTCATCACATGCGCCGAAAGTCCCTG
>JBCCJB010000047.1:0-16028 GCA_039028015.1 Planctomycetota bacterium | reverse complement strand
GGACGCTTGACCAGCACTTCGGTCGAGCATGGTTTTCATTTCGTCAGCCACCTTCTTCAACGCATCACGTTGCCCGCGCGGCGTTTCCGGATCATCCATCTTCTTGCGCATCGCTAGCAGTTGTTTCTCAAGGTTCTCCTGTAATTTCCGGGCTTTCTCAAGTTCATCGCGTTGTTCTTCAGTCAGCGGAGCATCTTGCTTTGCTTTCGCGGCCCGTTTTGAATTTGCATTGGCGTTATTTGAAGCTTCGCGTTTGCGACGTGCTTGCTTGGCTCGTTGTCTCGCCGCATCGCCAGACGCACTGAGCAGCTGGCCCTCCATCTGAGACCAAAGCATCGAATCAGCGATCACCTTCAGATTGCTTCGACGTCGGGGGATGCCGAGTTGCCGGGCAATATTGGGTTCCCGTTCCAAACGCGCAAGAAATTCATCCAACGTCGGATCACGAAGGTCGGCAATATTGGGATCCCGCATGTCATACGAGTCCAAGAAATCGACCACGCCGCGGCGAAATTGATCAAAGGACGCTTCAGCCGCTTCAATGTTGGTCATCGCGAGGGCTTGTTGTTGCGCCGCCGCATCGAGATCGTTCATCGATGCCGCATAAGCGGCGGCAGCTTGGTTGAAGACGATGTCTTGAACGAGCTGCTGAAAGTCGCTGACCAGTTTCAAAATGGTGTCAGGTACTTCCAACTCAGCAATCCGCTGGAATTCCCGTTCGAGTTCGTCTCCGATGCTCATCGTTTCGGTGAGAAACAACTGCGATGTCGTTGCCAACTGTTGCTGATCGATTGCCACCAGTCCTGAATAGGACTCCAAGTGCAGTTGGTCCGCAATTCTTGCCCAAGCGGCCGCTTCCTGCATGAGCAACGTTGTCTCGACAAGTCGCGGCGCGACAAAGTCGGCGACGTCGTCATTCTGCTCATATTCGAATTCGAGTCGTGTCAGTTTTTCGTTGAGCTGTGCGATCCAATCGACACATCGCTGGGCCATCGTTTCACCATCACTCGAACCAACCGTCATGCTGTCGGGCGTCACCGATTGAATGGTTTCGATCAGCTGAAGAATGTCGCGTGGCGTACCGCGATCAATATCCAGAGACAGCGGCAATTGCTTTTTGATTCGCTCCGTCGATTCAGCCATGTTTTCGATCAATTCGTCCGCAACTTGCAATCGCATCTCAGAAATGATGGTCCAGAAGTCGGGACGTTGCTCCGGATCAATCTCAAGCCAACCGGCTGTCTCAATCATGACTTCATCTTGCGCGTCAGCGATGTCGGCCAGTTGTTCCCGAAGCGAGCGACGTCGGCGTTGAATCAAATCCATGTACCGCGAGAGAAGTCGTGGATCATCGCCGAGCATTGTGGAGAACTCATCGAGCATGTCTCGACGCAAACGGAGCACTTCGGCGTACCGATCAAGGTAAGCCTGATCCACTTCGATAATGCCAAGCTTTCGCGGCAGCGGGTGCTTGTTCTGCCGTGCTTGACGCATCAATCGATGACGCTTCTCGATGTAAACCCGATAGATCTCCACCGTCTCGTCAATCGCATCGGCGAGCTTGCGTTCGCGTGCGACGGCATCGACCTGTTTCAGCAACGCCGCCAGCTTATTTCGGGCACGTCGAATATGCCCGCGAGCAAATTCGGGGCTGGCTTTACCCGCGTTGGGATTGCGAATGCCATTAAAAACCCGGTCGCGAGCCGGCGTGACATGATCACGCGACAGATCGAGCATTTGCAGGCCAACAAACGTGAACTCATTATCTTTGGTGACCTCACGGATCGTCGCGACAATGTCCTCGACTTGCCCAAGTCCTTCGTCGAGTCGCTTGAATTGCTCGCTCCGATCGGCGTCAGCGATTTGATGGTCAATCAAATCGGTCAATCCCGCTTCGACCTGGGACAACAGCTGATCAATTTGCTGCACCCACTTACGCGCCGATGGTTCTTCGTCAAAGTCGCCCTCGGCTTCAGCGATCGACGTCAGTCGTTTGACGATTTGGATGGTGCGTCGACTGGTAAGCGTCGCCTGCGACGATTGGGGACGCCGTTGATCCTGCTCTCTTGGTCGTCTTCGGAATCGCTGATCAAGCCCTTCATCGGACTGAGTCTCAGGAGAATCTGGTTTGGCGTGATTTAGTGAATCGCGTGAATTGCCTTGGCTTAACCGATCGAGGTTAGGTCGCGATGTCTCGGATTGCTGACGTGTCATTGAGACCGCAACATCGGTCGCGTTGCGTTCACGAACGACTCGGGGCTTCTTGAACTCTGCTGAGCTAGCCGTTGTCAGTGACGAATCCGACGTCCGGTCGACGGAGTCCCTCCATGTTGGATCACGGCTCGCATCCTGACGATCCGAATCGGGCGATTCGCCCGTTTCCACCTCACGATTATCGGACACTTCAATCGCAAAGCTAATGCGGCTGCCGGGTGGAAGATTGAGTTGGTTCAAATCCAGTTGCGTGGAAGCATTCACATGGGACTTGCCGCTCTGATCACCCAACGGAATGCTGCGACGAAATCGCTCGACACGCATCGGGTTGCCCGCTTCATCCACGACTGATTCGTCGTACACGATAAGCTCCGCACGTGCGATCGCATGGTCATCATGGGCTTCAAAATTGATATCCAGGATCGCGTCTTCCGCAACGGATGCTTCATCGGTCGGTGCGATGATGCGAGCGACCGGGGCCTGATCCTTCTCCACCTCAATCATCAAGCGACGTGGAGACTCATCGGTCAATCCGTAAGGACTAACGAGCCTTGGTTGCAACGTCATGCTTTCGTGAAGCATCGATTCAAAGCGATACCAACCATCGCTGCCGGCCAACATCTCAGTCGCAAGCTCACGATCCTGTGATTCCTTGGCCGAGTTCTCCTCGTTGACACCCACGTCTGATGAACTGGTCGCAGATGGTTGCAAATGCATCCGCATTGACTGCAGCTCTTCAACCGGTTTCAGTGCAATCGTCAGATGTGAACCATCGACGACTTTCATGCGACGTGGCAGATAGTCTTTCGCGACAACGGCTTCGCCCACGTATTTCGGTGGCGTCAATCGAAGTTGAATTTCAGCAATTTCGGGGTAGTCAATCACCGTTAGCCGGTGCCACGGCGTCTGACCGTCACCCGATCGAACTCGGTATTCAATCGACTCATCGACGCGCAGCGAATAATCGAACTCGTCAGCGTTCTCGTCGATATCTTCAATGACGAATTGATCGGTCAGTCCCGACGGATGACGCACCTCGAGCTCGCCATTTGATCGATGAACACCCGTCAGACGTGTTCGCAACGTCACGCTTTCGCCACGAGGCACCCATTGATCCCCCGTCACGCTGACCAGTTGTGTGGCGGTGATGTTCTGCGCGGGAGACCAAAATCTTCGCAGCAACACGCTTGTTTGATCCCACTGCAACATCATGAATCCAGCCCAGACGGCGATGGCGGCGACCAAGCAGCACGCCGGGATTCGAAGCGTGTCCAGAGGAAAGATCTGGGATGGAGCAACCAAGCGTTTCATCGCGACCGCCTCGGCTGCGACCTGATCTTGCATCGATTGGGCGTTGGGACCGCGATGCGAATGCCAAGTGCCATCCAAGGCAGTTACCGTCGACCAACGTTGCTGCAGTGCCGGGACCGCGGCATCGACTTGCCGTGCGGCCGACTGGAGTGTCGCAACACGCCGAAGACGTGATGCCGACGCTTGCCAAAATGCAAATCCCGCAAGCCCCATTACCGTCAACGTCAGACTCAAGCGAACACGCCAGTCGAACAGTGTTAGCATCCAGTCCAAAGCCATTGCCAGCACCATCGCGATCACAAGGACCGCCATCGCAATCGCAAGACCGCGAGAGATCATCAGCAGCCATCCGCGAAGTCGCAGCACACGCAGCGTTCGCTCCATCACGGCAGGCACGTACCGAGCTTGCCGCGACGAACTCGAAATGGGAATGCTTGTTGACATTATGAAAGTCCTCGCCATTTGCGAACGATCCATTCAGTTTGCAGGCAGCCAAACACGAGCAAGAGATACTGCCATTGCGCCCAGATGGGCACCGTCGTCATGGTTGACGTCACACGCGGTGACAAATCCGTCAGAGCAAGCACTTCGTCAATGGAGCTCGGACTGAGGACTTGCCCACCGGTTGCTGCCGCCAATTGGGATGCCAATGCGTTATTGCGTCGGGTGTCAATCATCTCGGTCGGCACATCGGCAGCGACCGTGAACGTGATGCCGTCGTTGTCATCGATGTCACCTTGATCGCGACGGGCTGTCAGTGCGTCCTTCACTGGATAAGCCCGATAGACCCCCGCGGGAAGATTTTCAAAGTCAACCGTATAAGTCGTCGGTCGATCCTTCAGCGGTTTCATGCTTGCATTGATCTGCTGCGATGACGATTCCAACTTCAATGCCACCTTCGAAGGTGACTGCATGGGACTTCCATCCTCATCAAACAACTCCGCCTCCACACGAATCGTTTCACCCGTTTCGTAACGAGACTTGGCCGTGCGAATACGAACTTGTTGCGATCCGGTTGACAGATCAGACGCGATCGCCCAACGCATTAATTGCCCCCAAAATCGATAGTGAATTTGGTCGCCGCGAAGAAACCGCAACCGATAGGTATCCGGACCCGACAAGTACACCACTCGTCCGCGTCCAAAGGGCTGCCAACACAGGAATGTTTCGGCCGGCGTTTCGTTTGAATCGGACCCGCCACCGGAATCATCAACGGCACGCGGGACAACATCGATCAAGCTGGTCGCGGTCCGCAGTGGTGTTCGCCAACGCGAGACATCATGCAAGGGCGAGAACTGATTGACAAAGTTCCATGCGTCGCGGGTTGCCTGCCGGTTTTCGCCGACCATCAACGCGACGTGAGATCGCCCGGCTTCGGTGATTCGAAAGGCGTAGTCGTCGACCATGATGGGTGCCAGCGTCGGCTTAACGGGCACGAACGCTTGCAGCGGTGACCCTTCGAACGATTGTGGCATCGCTTGATGACCAGCAACCAAAACGACAGTGCCACCACGCCGCCGAACATACTGCACCAGTGAGGCCTGCGACTGGTCCGACAATCGACCCGGACTAACATCGCCCAAGATCACAACGTCGTAATGATCCCACTGACCATCGTCGATGGGAAACTGTTGTGTCGATTCACGTCGCCCCGTTGCGATGCGTCGGGGTCGAAACAGCAATTCATCGTGATCCACCTTCGGGTCACGACGAAACAGCTGAGCAAGGTAACGGAATTCCCACCGCGGCAATTCGTCGGCCAATAAGACTTTGATGTCGCTTCGCGTGACATTGATATCAACGGTACCGAAGTTGTTATCCGTCGTCGCCTCACCGTCCAGCGGCGTGATGGCGATTTGAAATGATTGCTGACCGACATCGGAAACACGATGATCAAATCGAATCTTCCGCGTCACAAAGTCGGAGTCAATCGTCACATCGCGAAAGTCAACGATCCGCGAATCACTGATCAGTTGCACCACGCATGTGTCACCACGGCACTGATGGGCGTGCAGTTGAGCTTGAATCAAAATGTTGTCATTCCGCATCGCAATGGGCGGTGCTTCGGTGGCAACCAGTGCCACATCGCGACGATGATTTGGATTGCCGATTGGAACCGGAAAGACCGGAAGATCCGTCAAGTCACCGGCGAAGGATGCGGGAGCCTTGCGGGTGGTTTGATCCGACTGCAGTTCATTGTGTGCCAAATCAGACAACATGAATGCGGCCGCGACGGGTTGCGTTTGTTGGAGATCACGAAGGTACTGGAGTGCGGCGGTCACATCAGTCGCCGGCAAATCATCCGCCTGCTGCAGCATGTCCTCGTTTGGCAGCACGCTGCGAGTCGTTTGATCGAATCTCGCATAATGAATGTCCACGTCATCGTTGATCCGCTGAAGCGAATCGTCTCGCCATCGATTGACCGCTTCGTTGACACGCCAGAGCCGATCATGTTTTGACAGTTTCCCGCGTGCTGCTGATCCCGTCTCATCAAGCCGTCGCGACTCATGTGCCGCACATTGATTCGAAAGCGTGGTCAGCACATTTCGAAATCCAATGACGCGATATCTCAGATCGCTAAGTCGATCCTGCAAATCGGCATCCTGGGTCGCTTTGCCTTTGGCTAGCAAACGACACCGCTGACGAAAGGACTCCAAATCGCCGCTGTTCAAAACTTGCCGCGCCTTTCGCAGCGTGGATCCAATCGGATCGGTGGACACCGACGATGGCATCGCGTTGAGATGAGTGTCGATGCGATCGATGGCTCGACCGGCGGCGACCCGATGCTGATTGACCTCCACGTCACCTCGATGATTGCGTACGGCGTCCTCTGCACGCTGAAGCTCGTTCAACGCGACGCCCACGGCCACGACACTGCGATCGGCCAGCTCGGTTGCAAGGTTGATTTCGCTTCCGGGTAACCATCGAATGTCATCGGCTGTGCCCGGAGAATCAATCGTGCGCATGCTTCCACTGACATCGGTCAAGACCGCAATCGCTTGCCGTGTCGATGAGGTTTCAACGGTGACGCGATTGGGAGCGCACACCATCCATAACACAACTAGTACGGCCAACATCCGGAGCGTGCCAAAGGCGAGTGTCGTTTGCGTTCCGAGAATCGACCGTTCACGCCACAACGACCAAGCCAACACGGCCAAGACAAGCACGCCAATGCCGACGGTCGTTGAGAATTCGAACGGACCCTCCCAGGCAAGACGCCGGACCGTTTCGGTTTGCGTTGGATTCATGATGCCGCCCTCGAACCGGAACGCGACCGCGGTAGATCTCCTAGGGAGCCAGATAGCATCGGTTGCGTGGGTACCGCGGCAACTTCGGATGTCCCGAAACGCTCACGCGCCAAGAAACCCGACAGGATCAAATCGCCCGCCATCAATGCAATCAGACCCAGCAATAGCCAAGGCCAAAGGGGATCGGTTTGCGGTTGGCTGCTTAGCGTTTGTTGCGTGCCTACCGATCGAAGTCCTGCCAAACTTGCCAGAGCGGACCACTTGGAATCTGACAAAGGCGACAAGTCCGATTCAGCGGGATCGCGAGCGACTTCGAATGGTAACGTCCCCTGACTCAGGCCCAGCTCCATTTCATAACTTCCCGGCAGCCGCGTCCGGTTGGTGCGAAAAATGGCTTTGCCAAACACAGTGTCGGCGGTCAGTTCGATCACTTCCCCACTAGGCGTTCGCAAGCGTGCTTCGGTGGGCCCATCGGCTTCGCTCTGAAACACCACTGGATCGCCGGGTTCCAAATTGAATCGCGTCGATTTCGGCTGTGCCAAGTAATCAACCCAGTCCCGCACCATCACGACGAAAGCTTCCGACGTCGCCAAATCGCTCCATGAAAGATGCAGCGGGATGGCCTGCGTGATCACGCGACCGCGGCCATGCATCGTCTCAACCGCTAACGCTTGACCATTCGTCAATGAAAGCAGAACCGCCGTGTTCGCGTTGTGGTCGTTGCCGGCAAAACGAAAGCGACGCTGCACTGCGACATCGCCAAGGTCCAACCGCTCATGATCAGACAGCACGGCCGTGGCGGGATGGGCTTGACCGAACGGATCGATGCGAACTGGCTCCGCGGCAGCCTGATCCGTCGCGCTCGCGTCATCCGCGATGTCGTCGACGATCGCATCGACCGCGAGCGGCGACAACTCACCTCCGGCAAAAACGTGGGTGTTGAATCGATCCACATTGGTTCGCGGCCCCAAGGCGACCCAAAGCCCTCCGCCGTCAAAAACAAACTGACGCAACGATTCAATTGCGGCGTCCTCGAGATCGATCAGATTCGGAATGACCACACAACGATACGGGTCTAGCCGATGCCGCGTTAGGTCTTCGGTCGAAATGATAGTCGGCACATGCACCGATCCGGCGACTGGCTGTTGATTGTCAAGCCAGCCGAGTGCGGCTCGGACAAAGAATGAGTCTTGTTGGCTGGATGAAAGTTGGCTTTGACCTTCAACAATCAAGATTGGAATCTCGTCGACAACCTCGACAACCACGCTGGATCGATTGTCCGCAATCAAATCATCATCAGCATTCAGACCGCAGGTGATTCGATAAACGCCCGGATCGGGAAAAGCATGTTGCAGCCGCACGGTTTCGGTTTGATCCGCATCGAGCGCATCGATCGTTTGTTGGTGGATCGATGAGGAGGCGTCGTTTTCGCCTGGATCGTGATCACCGACATGCCACTGCACCGACAAGTCGGTGACGCCACCGGCGGCATGATTGTGAATCGTGGCCGTGAATGAGACCGGATGATCAACGCCCACGAGCATGCGGTTGGCGCTCACACGGTCGACCGCCACGTTACCTCGCGTCGAGCTCGCAACTGGGTTTGATGAGGTCCGACTGGTCAACGGCGAAATTGAAATCTGGGTCGGCAAGGATGCCTGCTCGACGCGATTGCGAAGACGCTCCCAGCCAACGGTGTCATCCAATCTCAAATCGCCACTTTGTCCGTCCGTTAGGACCAAAATACGACGTCGCGTTGTCAGTGGAGCCGATTGGCTTGACGACGCGCGCATGACGGCCGCCAACAAATCACTCCGTCCAAGCGTGGCGTCGATGGTCGCAATCTCCGCAGCAATCTGCTCACTGCCCGCGGTACCACCACGCAAGCCACTCGTTTGATTCCAAACCGGATACGGAGCCGAAGTCATCATCCGCACGCGATCATTTGGGTTCAGCTGAGCGACCTCGTCGATTGCTCGGTCGCGAGCAAGCTCGATGAAGGTGCCTCCATCGTGCGATCGCGACATTGACATCGAGTTGTCGACGATCACGATCAACTCTTCGCGGTCATTCCCGCCCAGCCAGCCGCCAGGCACAAGCGGACGTGCCAATGCGAAAACCAATGCGGCGATAGCCAACATCCGCATCAATAACAGCAACCATTGCTTGAATCGACGCGAACTCGTTTTTTGGTTGGTCGCGGCAACGAGAAACGCCATCGCGCCCCATTGAATCTCCACCTTTCGTCGGCGATCAAACAAATGCAACGCAAGCGGCGCCGCAATCAGCGGCAAGGCAAACAGGAACGCGACGCTTAAAAAACTCATCGCGTTCCGCCTCCCAAGCCGCCCCCCGAACCGCCACGATCACTGATCGCCGCGTTACGATTCCGAAGGAACCACGCCAGCGTATCCCCGATATCTCGATCCGTAACCAGACGCACATAGTCGCCGCCCAGACCGATCACCATGGCTTCGATGCGACGCAGAAAATCACCGATTTGACGCAGGTATTCGGCTCGCACCGCCGGTGGATCCAAATGCAGACGACGCCCCGCAATCTCCAAATCGGCAAAGGCCGAGAACCGGCGAAAATCAAACGTGATTTCTTCGGGTGCCAACACATGCATGACGATCACGTCGTGCCCTCTGGCTCGGACGATTTTGAGTGCTGTGGCAAGCTCGTCTTCGTGATCGAAGCAATCCGACAACAAAACGAACAATCCACGTCGCTGCAGCCGAGTGATGCCATGGCGGATCATGACATCAAGATCTCCACCGCCTTCCGCCGTCGCGGATTGCAAAACAGATAAGATCGCTCTCAGGTGCGCCGCATTTTGCCGCGGTGGAACAAAGGACGGGTGAGCTTCATCGAGCATCATCAATCCGACGGCATCACGTTGCCTCAACAGCAATCGCGTCAGGCAAGCGGCGGTCTTTTTGGCGTAATCAATCTTGCGATCCGTTGACATGCCAAACGACATGGAACCACTGGTATCGACGGCCACCATCGCGTGCAGATTGGTTTCTTCTTCGAACTGCTTGATGAAATAACGATCATTGCGGGCGTAGACCTGCCAATCGATTTGCCGAATTTCATCGCCCGGTGCGTACTGACGATGTTGGGCGAACTCGCTGCAGCCACCTTTGGTTGTTGAACGATGCTTTCCCGACAGCAATCCATCGACGACGGTTCGAGACAATAACTCGAGGTGTCCAATCGTCTGCAACGCTTCGGCATCTAGCAGCGACGTCACAGCACGGAACTCGGTTGTTGCAGCGATGGCGTTTGTTCAATGATGGTGTCCAAGACCGCATCCGCGTCAATACCGGCCGCTTCCGCGTTGAAGGTCAAGATAATACGGTGCCGCAAAACGGGTTTGGCAATGGCGACCAAATCATCCGTCATCACATGGCATCGACGCGATACGAGAGCTCTCGCTTTAGCTGCCATCAACAGCGAAATCGTCGCCCGAGGACCGGCACCCCACTGGATCAAACGCTTCAGTTCGTCAGACATGGTTCCTTCATCAGGGCGTGTCCCCCGAACCAAGTCCAAGGCGGCATCGACCACCGGATCGGCGACGACCACATCACGGACCAGCGATTGCATTTGGTGGATTTGGTCGATATCCAACACCGGACGTGTTTCGAATTGATAATCAGTTGTTTGTCGGCGAGCGATCTCGCGTTCTTCATCACGTGTGGGATACGGCACGTGAATCTTCAGCAAGAAACGATCGAGCTGCGCTTCGGGCAACGGATACGTTCCCTCCGTTTCGACCGGGTTCTGCGTCGCCAAGACAAAGAACGGATCGGGCAGCGAAAACGTTTGACCACCCACGGTCAGCTGTCGTTCTTGCATCGCTTCGAGTAAGGCACTTTGCGTTTTGGGAGGCGTTCGATTGATCTCGTCAGCCAAAATGACATTGCCAAACAAAGGGCCTTCGACAAAGCGAAACACTCGCTTGCCCGTCGTGTGATCTTCTTCCAGCACGTCCGTTCCCGTGATGTCGCCGGGCATCAAATCGGGCGTGAACTGAACACGTCGAAACGTGAGGTGCGTCAACGAAGCGAGGGTCGATACCAGCATGGTTTTGGCCAGCCCCGGCATGCCCTGCAAAATACAATGACCACGGCAGAGCATCGCGATGAGAAGCTGTTCGGCGACATCGTGCTGCCCAACAATGACACCACCGAGTTGCTCTCGAAGCGTCGCAACATGATCGTGCAATTGATCAATCAGCTCGCCGACGTTGGGTGTCGATTCTTCAGTCGTCACGGTGCCATTTCGGCCAGGGTCGTTGGGCATCATGGTGGCTTTCTTGATGGAAGTCGTCTGCGTCATTGGCTTGGGTTGGCTTCGTTGAGATCAATCAACTGATCACCGTCCAAATCCAGTTCGCGAAATTGGTCGTCGGTACCGGAAAACTCACTTCGACTCAGATCGCCATCGCTGTTGGCATCCATGCGTGCGAACCAGTCGGGTGGCGGTAGCGTGTTTGTTGCCGCGACGACTGATGATTCCGCTGGCCGTCGCAGTTGAGCCAATTCGCGATGAACGATGGGCCCGAGTGCAAAACAAAGCCGCAGTGGAGCCTGCGTTTCTCGAGCGTCAATGCGGTCGTCGCCATTGGTATCCATGGCCCGCAAGCGTGCTTGGCATCCGCGACGTTCCCGAACGGTAATGCGACCATCCGCGTTCGGATCAGCGACCAGCAACAACGGATAGCCATCAGCGACCGCTCCAACGCTGATCTGATCAGATACCGAATCACCAGCCTGCTGAACGGCATTGATGGTCAATACCGCGTCGCCAAGTTTCACGATGACATCGTGATTGATCTTTGCGACGACGTCCTTCAATGCATCCGAAATCTGCGTGATCGCGAGCGAAGATTTCGTGGAATCATTGCGGTCAAAATCGATCTCAAATGTGATGTCAGCCTGGGTCGCATCCATGCGGATCATGCTGAATTCACTTTGATCCGCTTCTTGATCCGAGCCACGAATCGATTGCAGCTCCGACCACTCGATGATGTCATTTCGATTCGCGTCGTATGCTGCCAGCAAATTATCGACAGCATCAATCTCATCCGCTTCGATCACATCGCTTCGATCGTGATCCATCGCATCAAAGAACGGACGCTGATGCCGTCGGAAGCTTTGAAAATGCGGATTGAGAACCATCAGTTCAGGACCCAACAGCATCGTCCGAACCAAGACGGAGGCTTCATTGATGTCCAAAGCATCAAGTGAACGATTCGTCGCAGCGGCATAACGCTGCAAAAGGTGCGAGGTCGATGTCGCGATCTTGAATGGTTCTTCTGACGTCGTCTCTAACTCGCTCGTTACAAGACCAAGCTCAATTGTGTTTCGACGTGCCGCGTGCCACGGCTGTCCATCGATCTTCAGGATCGTGTTGATCGACAACGTTCGTCGGCCAACGGTCAATTGCCAACTCACCATGCCACTGTCGGTTTGGGAACTCGGGCCGTTCCAGGACAAGTCGTATTGCGGGAACTTGGTCTGCGGCAGTGAGGCCAACACCTCATCTGGTAAATCAGAGTTGACCACGTCGGTCTGAAGCACACGCACCGGAACGGCAATGGCGTCATCAGTCGAAATGAACGACATCGACCACACCGTGATTAGCAGGCAAAGGGTCAAGCACGGTGTCTCGAACGTACCGATACCGATCGGTCTTAATTCCCGTCTCGTGCCATAACGCACCCTGTTGATGCGAGCTCCCTGGCGACTCTTCCAGAGGTCGATAAGCCCAGGAACCACCCCTCCCGCGATCTCGCGGGAGGGGTCGAAAACGAGCGATTGAGCGAGTTTTCGGGGGAGGGCCTTCGCACTTAAACATCCCGCTCCCTCGCTTCGGCCTTGAGGGCCTCGCACGACCTCCCCCAAACTTCGTTTGAGGGAGGATTGTTCGATTGAGACTCGCGACGATCGACTGACCTTCGCCGAATAAGTTCGCCGACAAATGGTGAAACCAATTGCTCCAATTGGCCAAGACACCAATCGTGCGACGCTCAGTAGCACTTCAACGCGATGCTTCAACAAGACCCGCCACCAGCGCCATCTCATGCCAACACATCCCGAATGGGAGACCCGTCGGTGATGGGAATGGGGCGTCCACTTGGCGACATGTTTTCGGTGTCAACGCCGACGCCCACCGCCTCGCAAAGCGTTGCCAACAGATCTTGGACGCTTGTTTTGTGCTCCACAACTTGGTTTCCGTCATCGCTAGTTCGCCCGTATGCCTGACCACCGGCAATGCCGCCGCCTGCCAGTACCGTCGTCCACGCCTGCGGATAGTGATCACGACCCGCGTTGGGATTGATCGTTGGCGTACGCCCAAATTCGCCCATCCACAAAATGGTCGTGTCATCGAGCAAACCCCGCTGATCGAGATCCTGCATCAGCGTGCCCCAACCGTTATCCAACTGAGTCGACAGTTCTTTGACCGCGTTAAAGTTGTTCGAGTGGGTGTCCCAGCCAACACCGTTGCTGGTCGTTCCCAGTGAGACTTCGACAAAAGGCACGCCGCGCTCAATCAACCGTCGCGCCATCAAACAACCCTGTCCGAACACATTGGCACCGTAGGCTTCACGCAGCGCCGCAGGTTCACCCGAGAGATCAAACGCGCTGGCATCACGACTGTTCATCAATCGAAGCGCCCCCTGGTAAACCTCTTCATGGGTGCCAGCGGCGCCAGACTGGCGTCGACTGACAAAATCGCGTTGCAGTCGATGCCACAATCGCAATCGTTCCGCCGATCGATCCGATGAAATCGCCGCCGGTGGGTTGAGTGACTGCACGTTCAATTCGGGATAGCCCTCGTCGTCGTTCGTCAACCCTCCGGACACATCGGTCGCGCCGACAAAAAGGGGTCCAAATCGTGGTCCCAAAAAGCCTGGACCAAAAGCATCTTGATTGAGCGATCGATAGGTCCCAATGCTCACGTTGGGCGGAAGTGTCATGTCGCCGCTGGTCATTTGCGTCGCCAACGCGGCACCAATGCTGGGATAGTCTTCCGCAGTCATTGGCGAATGTCCCGTTCGCATCAGGTACGTGCCGCGTCCATGATCGCCTTCTTTGGTTGACATGCCACGCAGCACAGCCAAACGATCCGACATCGCAGCGAGTTTCGGCAAATGCTCGCTAAATCTCAAACCAGGCGTCGCCGTTTGCACCTCTTGGAACTCACCACCGTTCTCATGATTCGGCTTCATGTCAAAGGTGTCTGTCTGCGTCGGTCCCCCGCTCATCCAAAGCAAAATGCAATGACGACGACGCTCCGGATTAGCCGCTAAAACTTGGGCGAGCGGAGCGAACCAACCGCTGACCGACGCCATGCCAAAGCCGGCTGCGAGCCCCTGATTGAATTGTCGTCGCCGCATCATGATTTCGATTGCTTCTGGAAAAAGGGTCAATGGTTGAGTGCAAATTCAGCCGTGTTAATGAGTGCCCACAACAAGTCGGAAAAGGCTTGCTGCCGCTGGCTGGCATCCTCCGCCAACAGCTCACGCATCATCGCAAGTTCATCGTCACGAGGGGGACGCGATAACGTCGCCATGAACAAAACCTCGATCCGCTGCTCATCGGTAAAAAACGGAGCGTCAAGCGATCGGAGTCGACCGCTGGAGTCTTCGCTGGTTGCTTGATGAATGAGCTGTCCGTTCATCAACGTAAGCGCATGAGGAATTCCAGCCAGATACTCCACGCGGTTGCTTGGTGCGGACGCAAACTGCCGCAGAAATTCATCACGGGCGGAATTGCCAAATCGAGCAACCGTTTCGCTCATCGAGCTGTTGGCTTGACCATCATCCATCAACGTCGCCATCGCAATGCAATCGTACAGCTGTGCGGCGGTCAGCGTTTTGACCTGCATTTGTGCAAACGTTTGCAAACGCGTCGCGTCATCGGTCTGGCTGGCACTGGAAAGGCGATAGGCATCCGATAACGCAATCGTCCGCAACACATCACGCAGTTCAAAATCGCTGGCAATCAATTGACTCGCCAACAGCTCAAGCACCTCCGGCGCAACGGGTTTGTTCGCTTCACCAAAGTCATCGACTGGATCGACGAGTCCTTTACCGAACATCATCGCCCAAAGCCGGTTAGCCGTGGCCCGCGCGAAATAAGGGTTTTCGGGAGAAATAATCCATCGGGCAAGCTGACGACGACGCGTTGTCTCCGAATCGCCTGACTTAACCGGTGCAACCGATTGACCAAGGAATCGTGGTTCAACCGCGATCTCGGTTTCCGGCAACATCACGTCGCCACGATTCACATCACGCACCCGCATCAATGTGGACACAGTTTGCAAATCACCCCGCGGCCGCGAAATCTGAGCGAAGAACGCGGCGTAAGACCAAAAATCCTGCTGCTTCCACGGCTCGAAGGGATGGTCGTGACACTGAGCACATTCCAAGCGAATCCCCAAAAATACACGCGACGTTCGGGCGGCCAGTTTTTCCGCTTCGAGCTTGAGTGCGGAATAGAACAGCAGCGGCCCGGATTTCGAGAGCCGTCCCTCGGCGAGCAGCAAGTCTTGAACGATCTCGTCGTATCGCGTGCCTGATTGATACTGCGTTGCCAGCCAACGATCAAAGGCCGCGACGCCCCCCATTCGTGAGACATCGACGCCATCGGGAATTAGCATTGCCCGCCACGTGCTGGCCAGATGCGAGGCGTGATCAGGACTGCCTAGCAAGCGATCGACCAGCCGCTCATAGCGGTACGGCTGTTGATCGGATAACCATCGTCGCACTTCGGTTACCGAAGGCGTGCGTCCGGCGAGATCAAGATGCACGCGGCGGAACAACTCCAAGTCCGTAGCCGGTGCCACGGGCTGCACACCTTGGCCCGCCCACAATGACATCATGTGGTGATTAACCGCTTTCAGTACGACGTCCGATGGCTGACTTGCAACACGGACGCTGGGCCACCGAGGCACCTGGGTGGCATAAGTTTTTGCCGCGCTCTCACGACCTTGCTTGGAATCGAAGGCACCAGATCGATCGGGCAGCGGATCGCTCTCACGTTCCGTCGGCGAAACCGGCTCGGGTCGTGGCAGATCGGAGACTGCGGCGACCGATTCGCCAACGGGCAAACTCGCATCAGGCCGCACTGCGATTGCGTCACCCTCGCGATCTTCAAAAGAAACCGACACCAATCGTGGGCTCGCTTGTGGCGAGAGCACTTCGATTTCACGCGGCAGCTGTGTTTCGGGATCCAAATG
>JBCCJB010000046.1:0-16037 GCA_039028015.1 Planctomycetota bacterium | reverse complement strand
GCAAACCAAAAACCCGCAAGGAGAATCAAAGCAAAGGTCAGCACAAACCAAAACGGATTCAATAGCGAACCAGCCAGTGCGGACAACGCGATCAACGGGGTCACCATCAAAGCCCCAACGCCAAAATGCAAAAACAGCATCAAGACAATCATCGTCAACGTTCCGCCAACGAGAATGTTCTGATTGACCAGTCCAACTGACGCATCGATGTATTCGGTCTCGTCATAGACCTGCAGCAACTGCAAGCCTTTGGCGGGCAACACATCCGCATTCAATTCATCCACGGCCTCGCGGATTCCCGCCATCACGTCGATGACGTTGGCACCCGTTTGACGCAAGGCGTTGCACGCGATCGCACTATCGCCAAAGCGACGAACTAGGCCATCCGGTTTCTTGTAACCCAATTTGACTTCAGCAACATCACCGACGAATACCGGTGCGTCACCTCGCATCGCCAACACCTGCGATGCGACTTGCTCAGGCGTTCGAAACTGGTTGATGGTGCGAACGACATAGCGTCGTTTGCCTTCCCAGTAGTCACCCGCTGACGTGTCCTGATTCTGATCTCGCAAGACAACACGAATATCATCAATCGTCAGATTGCGTGCGGCCAACTTTTGCGGATCGACGATGACTTGCATTTCTTCTTCTAGACCGCCCAACACGTTCGCATCGGAAACTCCCGAAACACGTTCCAATCGCGCTTCGATGACATCCTCTGCAAAACGCCTCATCTGCGGCACATTCAGATCGGGTGGCAACAGCGGTTCCAGAGCGGGATTGGTCACCGCTGCCATACGAAGTCGCAGCAATCGCAATCCTGGGTTGTCCGTCGCCAACACACTTCGTAGATCATCCGCGTGTTCGGGATACGTCAACGCAAAATCTCGCAGCTCAGACATCTTCGGCTGGATCGCAGAGAGAATCAGCCAGGCTATGGGTCGGTCAGTCGAATTGCTTGTCGAAATGACCGGCTCATCGGCGTCTTCGGGGTACTCGGAGACTTGTTGCAACCGGCTATTCACTTTCAACAGCGCCTCTTCCATATCGCTGCCGACCAAAAACTCGAGTGTGACCGTGGCTGATGAATCCGCCGACTCACTGGTCATTTTTGTGATGCCTTCGACGCTCTTGAGCTGTTCTTCCTGTTCCAGAACGATCTCGCGTTCCACCTCTTGCGGACTGGCACCGGTCCATTTCGTGGACACAGTCAACGTCGGTGTCTGCACTTCAGGAATCAACTGCATCGGCATCCGTGTCAGCGAGATACTGCCAAAGAGTACCAACAGCAAGGCACCCACCGCGACCTTCACGGGATTGTGAAGGCAAACCTCAATTGGATGTCGATCACGATGTTGAATAGGAGGATTCATCAATCGCCAACCGAATCGGTGCGACGCACGTCGACGGGTTGTCCCGATCGCAACCGCTCGTTGCCACGGGTGATCACGACATCATGGATCGATAAATCTTGTTGAGATAAGGGCACAACGGCGATGCGTTCGTTCACCGCGGCACCAATCGAGACTGGAACGGACACGGCAACCTGATCGACCACCTTCCAGACGAGTGGCTCTGGCCCACCCAATTGCAATGCGTCTTTGGGAACCAACAGACTGGACGTCGGAGAACCAGCAGGCAACATCACTCGCGCCAGCATCCCAGGCAGCAAAAGATGCTTCGCACGATCAGCGTCCACCTTTGGATTGGCAACGGTAACGCGGACGGGAAATGTTCTTGAAGCGGCGTTGGCTACGGGAATGATGGTTTCGACACTTCCGTCAAAGCTCCCATCGGCTGCGTCAACAAAGACCGAAACGGAATCACCGATGGTTAAAAACCGAACACTCGATTCGGGCACAAAAACCTCGACCTCGACCGGATCAAGCTCCACGATCTCTGCGACCACGTCACCTTGATTGACCCATGCACCAACATCGGTCATCTCCATCGAGACGAAACCATCAAACGGCGAACGAATCGTGTATTTGTTCATCCGATCAATCAAACCCTCCACGACTTGTTTTTGCACACCGACTCTCGCTGCGGCCTGCTCAATCCGCTCAACTCGCGGGCCTTGCCGGACGAGCTGAAGGTTACTTCTTGCCTCAGCAACTCTGGCTTCAGCCTGCAATGCCTGAGCCGCGGCGGATTCGTACTCGTCCTCTGAAATACCCGATCCGTTCTGGAACAGTTTCTTGATCCTGCCGAGCCTGGTGGTCGCATAGTCGCGACCCGTTTCCGCCGCCCACCGAGTCGCCTCCGCAAGCGAGATCTCTTCCTTACGCGATCCATTCTTGAGTTCGCGGAGTTCCGCCTCACGCAGACGCAATTCAGCTTTGGCAGCAGCGAGCTCGATTCCGATCGTTTTCGTCCTCAATTGCGCGATGGGGTCACCGCTTTGAACAGCCTGCCCG
Source organism: Planctomycetota bacterium (assembly GCA_039028015.1). GTDB lineage: Bacteria > Planctomycetota > Planctomycetia > Pirellulales > Pirellulaceae > Rhodopirellula. The sequence goes on along the minus strand of JBCCJB010000046.1, from coordinate 13,620 downwards.
GCATCAAACGGAAACTCCAAGACTCTTCCATTCACCGCGCTACCAACTGACACGCGCCGATGCGGACGCACCGTTGCCACGAACGATTGCATCGGTGCCACATTGGCTTGTGTCACGCGTTCCACTTGCACGACAGCGGAATCGGCTTGGCCACAAACCTGAGCCGGGAGGCATCCAATCGACATGGTCGCGATGATGCGGAACCACAAATTTCGAAGCAAATTATCAGACATTGCGGACATCTTAGTGGTTCGTCGATGCAATGTTGATCGAAACATCACGGCCATTGCGTGATATTCAAATTTCTGCTGACTGCTCGATCGGCCCAAGCGAAATAGGAGTACAGCGGTATCCAATTCAGAACGAGCGATCGCCATCGATCTGGATCTGAAACCATCCCGCATCCACGATCGCACTCGCAAACCGTCCCAAACCCAACCGATCAGCCGGCGGCGGAAACTCGATCGGATCGATGGTGGCTCGCGATGGCAGCTCATTGATCAATCGTTTTTCAAGCACATTCTTTTGCAGATAAAAACGACCGCTTTCGCCATCGGCGGGCGGCGTGACAACCGGTTCGCCATCGAGCAACAAAACCAAATGCCCCTCTTCGACCACAACCCGATATCGAATCGTCGCATTCATTGCGACCAACACCGCGCCGCCCACTTCATAACCAGCTCCGCGCACCGTGATCTCGATAACGTCATCTTCGATCCGAGCCGTGACGGGTTGTTGATCGCTAAATGTGATCGCGAAATCATCGGGCAGCTTCGCAAGTTGTTCGTCGGTCAATTCGATTCCCGACGTCTGTGCGAGCTGAGCCAAATCGGTAAACGTCTCGCCGGCAAGTAAGCGCTGAGCAAGACGATTGACGACGGATTCATGAATTGAAACGGCAAGATCCGTTTCTTGCATTCGCGACGAAACGTGTCCGGGCGCGCCCAAACCATAACCGCCTGTCAATGTCATCCGCGTCTGCAGACGATCTGGCATACCAACAAATTGCAGATCGTCGGGACGCACATCAAGCCGATCCAGAGGCGAAATCAATTCACTTTGAAACTCCGCAAATGCTTCCGCCATCTCCGCCGCCACGTCTGCCTGAAACTGCTCAACAAACTGATCTCGCGAATTCTCGTTCAAGGATTGTCTTGCCACAGGACGCTCTTTCGCAATCATCCGGCGTGCAATGCTTCGGACAAGCCGGCTGCCGGGGAACTGCCGCTTAGTGGCAACGCGGTCGGTCCACAGCTGTGTCGATGCGTTGGGTAATGTTGATTGCATCGCAAATGCATCAACGCTCAGCGTCACGGGTTGCTCGACGTGCAATCGAGTCAATCCACCGAGTCGAAACACGACGGGACCTTCGGATCCATTGAGGGTCGAACGCACCTGCCCGTCAAACACAATGCGACACTGCGCCGGATCCGCCGTCGATGGAATCATCTCGGCAACGCCAGTCGCTACCGCGCGTCCATGAATCAGTCTTCCGTCACTCATTTCGCAGATCGGCTCGGACTCATCGACGGGGCGACGGGTCACCTGAGCCAATGCTGGCGCTGAGATCGCGGCAATCATGTTGGGCCGCGAAAATGACGCTTTCGCAGCGATTACGGCTGTCGCTGCTTGCTCATGTTCGTCGAACCAGGCGATCAAGGCTTGGACATCGCGAAACCAGTTCAGATTTCGCACTGAGTCAGGCTCACCCAGTCGCGAGACCAACTCACGTTGTTTGACGCGGAAGACATCCGCCAATTCGGTTTGTTGCAAATGGGCGTCCACTTGAATGACGGTTCGCAGTGATCGCCGTAGCGAGAGGATGGCAGGCGTCTCGAGCCCCGGGATATTGGCAAACATCCGATCGTAAGCTTCATCGATCGCCGCACGTGCCGCTTCCGACAGCTCTCCAACCGACAACGCGTTGGCCAAAGCATCCAACTGCAGATAGAGCCGCCACTGACCCGAAGGATCGTGTTGCAACAAGTAGGACTCAACGTCTTGCAAACGGGTAGTGGCCTCGGATCGCGCTAACGTCAACGAGGCTGGTGTTGGCGGTTGGTAGCTCGCTTCGGCGAACAAAGACAGAAGCGATGGTGCCTGCGCACCGCTTAAGCTCGGAAAGCAGCAAATCAAAATCAACAATGTCTGCAAGCAACGGATCACGGTTCGCCTCGAAACACGCGCCCACGAATTTTCCAGCCATGATCCATCACATCAGCAAGTACCGCCAACTGATGCAGGTCATCTTTGACGTCGTCAAACCGCGGCATCGTTGAGAAATCAATGACACTGTTTTCTTCATCGATCAGCAACTGCAAGAGTGACGAATAGATGCTTTCGACGTCCTCGAGTCCCGATGGACCCGTTGTTCGCAATGTCTCGTAAGCCTCTCTTGTATCCACGTCCATTCTCGATAACGAGATGCCAAACGTCTGATCCGTAATCAAAGGATCGACCACGTCGCGAAACGCCTTGTGAAGCGGCATCTCGATCATGGGTTTCTGATTGCGTTGCAGCAACAGCCGCCTCAGCACGGGAGCATGCGTGCTGATCCATAAGTTGCCCCCATCGACGATCACACCAAGTGACGAAAACGCACTGTCCCGACCGACCGCTAGTCGAACTTGCCACAGCTCGTACTTCTTTCCGGGAAGTCGCATCCGTTTGGCCTCCGTATCCCCGGACAGAAGCTGATAAATACTTCGGGCGACGTTGATTTCGTTGTTGCTCGGGTCAGCAATTGAGACCGAAATGATTTGCGTGTCCAAGTCAAGATCGGTGTCGTAAAGACTGAACAGCGTGATTTGCGGTCCCAACGCCGGCATCAAAACGCCCTGAAGATCGACGTTGAGGAACCGCTTTAAATCTTCCAGCGTCGCATCAAACGCACCGGGTGCATCGGTGATATCGTCAAACAGCGCTGACAAGTTGTCGATGACCGCGGCGAGCTTCCAACGGACAATGGTTGTGACTTTGAAATCATCCGGCACATAGTCAGGAATCGTCACGTCACCGCCGACAAATTCAAACATCTGCATTGCTTGGTCACGCGGAGGCGGCGCGACGAAATGACCTTCAAATTCCATCATCTTGGTCGTCGGATTTTGCCAGCCCGCACCCACGATCGCCTTCAGTCCGGGAAAACCATGTCTCAACGGAAACGGCACGCGTGGATTTGATGGGTCATCCACCACACCCGACTGGCTCGCCTCCATTTGGTCGCTCAACGTCAACCAGCCAATTAAGTCGATGTAGAATTCGAAGAGATGCGGTTGATTGGCATCAAATCGAGCCATCGCATTGAGGTAACGATTGCTCTTTAGCAATCCATCTTGGACGACTTTCTCTTGTGACCGCTGCTTGATGGTCTTGAACACGTCAACAGAACGACACAACACCGCAAAGCGATCAATGGCGCATAAAACCAGCGGACCACCGGAAAGCGGATCACCGACGCGTGGCTTGAGTTCAAACTGCTTCGCATCTTCGGGTAAACCGTCAGCCAACGTCGTCGTAGTGATACCACGTCGTATCAAACTTTGACTGCTGGACGTGACGAACTGCTTTGCCACCGTGTTGTCCGGCAGTTCAACCAACGTAACGGCTGAAATCGATTGGTCCTGATCAGGCACGATTGCGATGACGAACTCACCTTTGATCCGCTGATTGACGATCGATAGATCGACACCAAACGTGTCGATCAAATAGCCGCCACCGTTTGATTCGATTTCACCCCGAAAGGCTCGCATCAATTCGCTGTTATAAATTTGCCCCATCGGAAAATCGCCCGCTTGTTGCTGAAGCGTTTTCCAATCAGGAGCGCGGACCAACGCAACCGTCTCGCTCGGCAGAACGGTCGCCACAAAGTCGCGCGTCGCATCCGCCTTGATCGACGAAAGCGGCGTTCCAATAAGAAAGCCAAAAACGAGCGATAGCAAGGCTTTCAAAAAACTGTCTTCAACCAAAAGCATCAATGCTGTATTCCTGGATGGACCTCAATGCTGCCTCGTCAAGGACGGGCAGCTGAACTATTCAACGGGCTACTGCCGTTCGAATTCATCGTTAGGCCTCGTCCATCATTAAATTACCGGTTCAAAAATTAGCCGATGGGCGCTAGCCCCGGTTTCCACGAGAACCGACGCTAACGCGTTTCGGCTAATTGGGTAGCTTATTTGCGGACGAGTCCTTAATGGGTTCACTCTCAGTGCGTTCTGCGTTCGAACTCATTCGATCGTCACACAGTCGCACGAGAACCGATGGTAATTTGTCACGTTGGGGTGTCACGAACTTCGTCATGATCTCGCGACTTTTTTCGGCGTTACCATGCTGCTGCAGTTGCATCAATGCAAACACGATCGCCAATCCCGCCGCGAGATCGGGATCTTCCAATTGATCCCGCAAACGCCGGTACGACTCTTCGTTCCAGCTTCCGGTGAAGGCCGCAAGAATAAATGCCATCTCATTCCACGCGAGACGCCGTTCCTGGAATGCGACCTGAATTCGTCGGCAACGTTCAAACAGTGCCTCATCAAGCCCTGGATACTGCTTGAGCGTGGACTCGCCATCCAACGCCAAATGCAAAATCGCCTGATAAAAGATCAAGGCTACGCCATCCGTGCTGGTTTGCATCAATGGAATTTGATGCAGCAGCGTGGCTTCGCCGATGGCTCGTCCCCGCGGACCTGAATAGGCTTTTTCCGCTACCAACTTGATCCATTCATCGGGCAGCTGTTGGCTATTGAATATCAGATTCCGAACCGCAACATCACTCAAGCCCGATCCAGCGAGCAACTCGTGCACAATCTCACGCCATTCGTCACCTCGGTAGCCATCGGTCCAGGCTGCCAAAAATGGTTCCGGAATTTCGGTTTCCAGAATCATCAGCGGCCCCCGCGCGTTGACGATACGATCGGTATCGAACACGTAGGGACCCCAGTGCCGTCGGCGGCCGCGCTGCCAGATTTCGCGTGCTCTTTCTGGATTCCCAGCACGCCGTTCGAGAATGCCCATCATTCCGCAGGCATTGCCATAGTGAGAGTGATGAATGCCGCTGGGTGGCCGAACTGGGTCGACACGCTCCAGAAAGGTTTGCAAATCGTGACGCGCGGCATCTAACGAGCTGGCGTCGTCACCTCCCCAGTCGTGGCTGGCAATTTCAATTCGAGCTCGATCGATCAACAGCGGCAACCGCGATGCGATAACGCGGACACCCGGTTCGGGCAAAAACTGTTGCAGCAACCGCCGAGCGGCATCGAACTCGCGGTCCAACAAATGAACCCAAACGCGATCGGTCACCAACGTGACCAGCGTTAATTCATCGATGTCTGGAGCATCAACGCTCGTCTTAATCAACTCATCCAAAATTGGCGCGGCCGCCGCCCGAGCTTCGGCTGGTTCGCGCTGCCAATCGTATCGCAACGTGTCCGCTTTTCGCCAATACGCGAGTCTTCGCCAGCGATCGTTGTTGCTAAACAACTCAATGGCCCCTTCGAGCGATCGCAACTCGCCCTGATTGTCGAACAAAACACGAGTGCGTTTGCCCGGCTTGATCAACGCCTCAGCAAGTTGCTGCCGCTGCGATTCAGGAACTAACGATTGCACATCCTCCAACGTGTAGTTCACTCGCAAACGAGACAACGCGTTGTTGGCACGCACCTGCTCATCCGGCTCGTTCATATAGTGCAAAAAGAGACGCACACCGGCGTACAAGTACCAACGACGCGTTGCAGTGTCGGCGACACCTTCGGGCGCGTGATCATCAATGATGCTCTGCAATGCCTCGACATATTGATTTGGATCCAGGTATTCGAGCACTAAGGCCCGTTTGGCCAAAGCCTCGACGGAATGGGGCGCCCGTTCGAATGCCTGACGAGCCCGCACAAAATCCCCCGCCGCAAACGCGGCATCGCCAGCTTCGATCGCGTCGACGTTGGCATCGCCGTCTCCCACACGATCCAAACTCACATTTTGTGACTGCAGCGATAACACGCTGATGTTGATCCCCGGCGATGCGATGACTCCCACCTGACCAGCAACCTGCGTCGACAGCGGAAACAGATCTTCGAACCGCAGCTGATGATGCCGATAGATCAGCGTGAGCAGCGTGCCACCCTCGCGTCGTGCAATCAAACGCGCCGTTGAGGTACCGGGTTCGAGGGTGATGGGTTGCATCCGCAGCACTTCTTGATCCCGAATGATCATGGCAGTCAAACGCCCCAAGTCATTCGATTTCGCGATCGACGGTAACGCATCATCAACGTAGACAGGGTGATAACTTCGGTCAGCGATCAAAAAACGATAGCCCGCCTCGTCATTCGCGTTGAGCGTCAACCCGATCGTGGATGCGGTTGCAAAGTCGCCGGAAAAGCTTGCGATTAATTCGAGGTTCCCACGCGGTGCCGTTGCCAACGTGATCGGTGCGTTTGAATTCGCCCGATTGACTGAAATGGACTGCGTCTCTTCAGGCAACGGCACGTCGAACCACTCGGCAATTCGACGTTGCGTGCTTTCGGTTAGTCTTGTGACCTCGGTTGCGTGAAGGGTTTCATTCAAAAACGAACCACCATTGGCGAACCGTTTGACTTCGTTTCGCAATTGCTCATGACGATCGCGATTCATCCTTCGATTGCTCAATTCATCAATACTCGATGACCAAGCTTGCAGAAGGGCAAAGCGACGATTGGAATCAACGAACGACGGGTCGTCAGTGCGTTGCAGTGTCTCCATTTGCTTGATCAACGACGCGTTGTCGCGGATGAAGCGATCCGACACGACGACGTCATCAATGGACACCGGGGAGCCTCCAATCCGCTGAGCTTCATTGTTCATCGCTGTGTCAAAGCGCTGCTGCAGCTGGGAAATCGCCAAGAAACGCTCGGTACGCGACAACGCCTTTTGTGTGACAGCATAAAAACTCGTTGCCACGATCGCGATTAAGACCAAAGCGGCCCCGGCCGTCGCGGTCACACCGCGGTGCTTGCGTGAGTATCGACCGAGGCGATCGATCGAGTTTTCGGGCATCACCGATACCCGGTCATCCGCCAGATAATTCTCAATATCGGCTGCCATCGCTCGTGCAGTTGGATAGCGGCACTGAGCCTCGGTCGCCATCGCATGTCGACAGATCGCATCAAGCGGCTTGGGCACGGCGGGTTTGATTTCGCGGGGCGTCGGTATCTCGCCTTGAGCGACGCGCGTCAGCAAATCACGCATCGACTGTCGACGCATTTGGCCCAACGGCGGCTGACCCGTTAACAAGTGATACAGCGTCGCACCTAGGGCATACACATCACTGTGCGGACCGATCGCTTCAACGTTCCCAAGCGCCTGCTCCGGTGCCATGTATTGCGGTGTCCCGACCACGCGACCCGCTCGCGTGCGGTCACCGCTGCGAGCCGGCTGATCAACCGAGAGTATCGACGGTCCGTCGACAGAGTATTCCGTCGAGTCGCCTCCGTTGTGTGGCGTTGCGAGCGAGTCATGTTCCGCATCAACGATTGGTTCAGCTGTTGCAGACCGACGCGAACCGTCTTTCTGTTTTGAATCTTTTTTCTCCGGCGCAAAGATTTGTTTTGCCAACCCCCAATCCACAACCAGAGTTTCCGCGTACTCACCCAACATGATGTTGGCCGGTTTCAAATCGCGATGCACGTAGCCCCGGCTGTGCGCGTAATCGATCGTGTTGCAGACGGTGACCAAACGCTGTAGTAATTCGCGAATTTGGCGATTGGGCCAGCCAGTGCCGGCTTCACGGTGCACATCTTTAATCGCGTCATTCATCGCCGTGCCAGACACAAACCGCATGGCATAAAACGGACGCCCATCGTCGTACTGGCCCAAGGCGTAAATGGGCACAACTCCCGGATGCTCGAGACGGCCGGTGACCTCGGCTTCGAAAACAAATCGCTGTCGGCTTTCGGCTAAATCCGCGTACTGTGGCTGGATTTCTTTAACCGCCACGTCACGATGCAATTCATCATCACGAGCCAGAAGGACTTGCCCCAGTCCACCACGGGCGTGCGATCTGAGGACTCGGAATCGCAACCCGCTGGCGACTGATCGACGTCCGCGTGTCAGTTCAACTGGCAGGACACCACCAATCGTGTCGATTGATTTTTCGCTCGCTGAGGCACTAACGTCTGCGGGTTCGATCGTCGCATGCTCATCAACCAGGCGCTCATTTGGCTCGCTCGTGTGATCATCATCGCCATGCGAAACGGACGAGTCGGATTGGGGCACCGCACTGACCGCATTTGTTTGATACGAATTGGATCCTGGATCAGGCGGGGTGTGCTGGGCCATGAAATCAGTGATGATCTTCTAGCAAGTTCGGAGGTCAACCAAATACGAAAGTGCCAGAATATCTGAAATGACGCGTGCCAGTCCAAGCTGGATGCAATCGCTGGGCGAACTCTGCGATGAGCGAACATCGCGGTGGGTGTCGTTGCGTCGTCATCTTCATCAGCATCCTGAACTATCTGGGCACGAATTTGCGACCACGGAGCACCTGGCTTCGGAACTCGATCAATTGCAGATTCCGTTTCGCGTCGGCAACGAAGGTCGAGGCTTGATTGCCGACTTGGTAACCGATCCTTCGGCTGCGGATCGATTTCGCATTGCCCTTCGCGGCGATATTGATGCGTTACCGATCGAGGATCAAAAGGCCGTCGATTATCGCAGCAAACATGCCGGCGTCATGCACGCGTGCGGACATGATGTGCATGCGACGATCGTTTTGGGGGCGCTCGAGGTATTGCGAGAGTTGCATCTAAAAGGCGACCTTTCACGCCCGATCGCCGTCCGAGGTATCTTTCAGCCGGCCGAGGAGACGGCGCAGGGCGCTCAAGAGATGATTCAACAGCACGCCTTGCGCGACGTTCGTTCGATCGTTTCCTTGCACGTCGATCCGACACGGCCCGCAGGAACGGTTGGGTTGAAAAAAGGAATGCTCACCGCCGCATGCGATTGCTTTGAAGTTCATTTTCATGGCCGGGGCGGGCATGGTGCCCGTCCGCATCAGTGTCGCGATCCGATTGATGCATGCACGAGTTGGGTACAAACGACCTATCGCCGAGTGTCACGCGTCACCGATCCGATGCACACCGTTGTGCTTTCCATCGGACAGCTGACGGCGGGTCATACCGCCAATATCATTCCAGACACGGCCACCGCGTGCGGTTCTCTGCGTTCTCTCGACCAAACGGGTCGCGAGCGGGCCATCGATGAGCTTCAGTCTGTTTGTCAATCCATCACGGATTCGACGGGATGCCGCGTGGAATTGAAATGGACCATGTCAGCACCCGCGGTGACCAATGACGCCGCGCTCACCCAACGCTTGTACGATCTGGCCGGCCACGTAATCGATCCAGCAGCAGCGTCATGGATCGAGCAACCGTCCATGGGCAGCGAAGACTTTTCGTATTATTTGCAACACGTGCCGGGAACCATGTTCCGGCTTGGCGTGGCAGGTTCACAGGTCGGACACGAGCCTTTGCACACACCTAACTTTGATGTTGACGAACGTGCATTGAAAGTCGGCATCAAATTGTTTGCCGCTGCCGCAATCAATGCTTTCGAAACCACCAACGACAATACAGCAGGGGTTACGAAGATCTCATGACCAAACTGAAGTTCAACAGCAACCAAGCACACTCATTGGGCGTTGAACTGGAGTTAGGCATTGTGTCTACCGACACGATGGCTTTGCGAAGCGGCAGTGAGCGAATCCTGAAGGAACTTACCGACAAGTCTCAAGACGCCTTCAAGCACGAATTGGTGCAGTCCTGCATTGAGGTGGTCAGCGGTGTTTGCACCGACGTTGCCGAAGTACGAAGCGACCTGGGGACGAAACTGGATTGTTTGCGGAAGATCGCATTGGACAGCGGGCACGACTTATGGTGGGGCGGCACTCATCCGTTTAGCCGCTGGGAAGAACAAGACATCACCCGAGACGATCGCTATCAGAGCCTCCTCGACATGCTGCAGGCAATGGCACGACGGCTAGTTACCTTTGGGCTGCATGTTCATGTCGGCGTCGATTCAGGGGACAAAGCCGTCATGATCTGCGATCGAATCATGCAGCACTTGCCCATGTTGCTCGCACTTTCGGCCAGCAGTCCTTACTGGCAGGGCCAAGACACCGGATTGTGCTCATATCGAAGCAAACTCATGGAAGGCTTGCCAACAGCGGGCTTGCCCAGCCTGATGCGGAACTGGAGCGAGTACGTTTGGTTGGTCAATCACATGGTCGAAACGGGTTTCATCAAATCAATCCGTGAACTGTGGTGGGACGTTCGTCCTCATCACAATTTTGGCACGGTCGAAGTTCGCATGTGCGACATGCCAGGCAACCTCGATCACGTGTGCGCGTTAACGGCTCTGGTGCAATGCTTGGTCAAGCACCTGAGTGATGAAATCGATGAAGGAACGTATCAATTCGATTGCCATCCGATGATGGTTCGTCAGAACAAATGGTGTGCGGCTCGGTTTGGTATCGATGCCCGTTTGGTCAATGCAAAGGATTACCGCGTCGAACCGGTGCGTGACATCGCCACGTCCATGGTGAAGCGGCTAGGCGGTATCAGTCAGGACTTAGCATGCGAATCTGAGCTCGCCTTTCTAGCTGAACTCGTTCAACAACCCGGCTGGGCTCAGCAGCAAAGATCGATTTTCCAGCAGAGCAACAAAACCACCGAAATTGTCCGTCAGCTGCGACAACCATCCGCCGAGATCACGTGACGAAATCTGCACGCGTCGCACAAAAACTCTGCTCATGGAGCCATAGAGCCGATCCGAAAACCCCGTGACAGCGGGTGATAAGCCGTTGGTGCTAGCCTCGGGCCTCAATTTCGCTTTGCACTCCAAATGCCGCCCGACGCTAACGCGTTCGGCTCACGCGCTTTCGGATAGGCTCCTAGTCACAAAACCCGTCAGCGGCTGTCTTCACGTATGCAGTACAGCACACGATCGCTACGCAACAGCAAGCGGTCGCCAGCAATCGCTGGCGTCGCATTGAATCGCTCATCATCATCGCCCAATCGATTGACGGCCAATTTGGTGTACTGCGGCTTGGCTGCCAAAACAACGACACCCGCGTCCCGGGTGGTGAGAAACAGTTTTTCACCGTCTCCCACAATGGAAGCATAAACGCGAGATCGTGTTGGCAAACGCTCGCGAAACATTTCCTCGCCATCACTGGCTCGCAAACACAACGCGATCGACTTGTCATGCGACCAGTACAAATAGCCATCATGAAGAAGCGGCGTTGTCACATTAGCCCCACGGGACACATCCCAAATCAAATGCGACTCTGACACATCACCACGGCCACCCGCGCGAACGACAAACGTTTTATTGCTGCGTCCGCCGCTGCAGTAAAGCATCTCACCATCGGCCAAGACGCAGGGAACGACGTAATCTTCGATGGCATCAAATGACCATAGCCTCCGTCCAGTCGACGGCTCCAAACCCAGAATCTGGTATTTCTGATTGAGCACCAATTCGGTGTCACCGTTGTCAAGCGTGACCAGCGTCGGCGTGGTCCATGCTCTGATGATGTCGTCGGTACGCCATCGCACTTCACCCGTCGCTGAATCGATGCCGTACACCGCGTCATCCTCAATCGACGCGTTCATGATCACCAAATCACCGAACACGATGGGACTCGCGGCCGCCCCAAATCCAGCCGTTGACTCACCGCAATTTGTCCTCCATAGCCGCTGACCATCTTGCGTCAAACCAACTAATCCGGACGGGCCAAAGAAAGCGTACACGTTGTTGTCATCGACAACCGGTGTGGGCGATGCATAACCATGTTCGCCGATACGTTTACCGACGCGTTGTTCGGCCGCAGATGGCTCAATGAGATGGTTCCAAAGCAAGTCGCCATCGATCAACGAATAACACAACACATGCAACCGCAGGTCGTCACGTTTGCCAGGCTGTTCGACCGAAAGTCCGTATCCGCTGTAGGCCGTCAAAAAAACGCGGTCGTCATGAATCACGGGGCTGCTTGAACCGCGTCCGGGAAGCGGTGTTTGCCAAGCAAGGTTCTGGGATTCGCTCCACCGCGTCGGAATCTTACCCGCATGCAATGGGTCGCTTAATCCGCGTGCATGAGAGCCACGAAACCGCGACCAGGACTCGGCGAACGCATCACCGACGAGCAGCCAAGCAACGACGCCGATGCAAGCAAGCGGGTAAATACAAACGCGCCAGTAAGATCGATTGCGTAACAGCATGACGATTGACTTTCCTCAATTTCAACTTGATGGTATTTCAGCCTCAACATCCATGCTCAACGCTTCTGCTCAACATTCACGCTCCACAGTTTATCAGGCATTGATCCATGACGTCTTCTGTGTCGCACAACGCTTCTGTGTCGCACAACGCACCCCGAGCCATCGTGCGTTTTTACGAACGCGGCGAGGTGTGTTGGCAAACCGTTCTGAATGGTCCCGCAATTCTGGGTCGTCAACGTCGCAGCGAACCCAGCCCATTCGCCCAGGTTGATGATGCAAACGGCACTCGAATCATCATGGCGAATCGCCGCAATCCCTTCGTATCACGAGAGCACCTGCGGATTGAACCTTTTCCCGACCATCAATGGCAAATTACCAATGTGAGCGATCAATGCATTGTCGGCGTTGACCCGGGAGGCGAGCTGACGCCGCGAAAAAAGCGTCGATTTGATACCGCCATCCGAATTCAGATCCATCAGGTTGATCTGATCATCGAACCACACGCTGATGACGACGCCCGGAACAGCCACTGGATTTCATTGGGAACGCCACTCAAACCTGGCTTGGATGATGACGACAGTTTGTTAACGCAGGCCTCAAACGGACAATTGCCCTCGCACACGCATTCGCTTCTGGAAACACTTGGATCGAGCTTCAACAGCGACCAGCAGAACGCCTTGATGCAGTGGCTCAGAGTCACTGCCAATCTGTTTCAACACGTGGGTGACAATCATCGGTTTTTGTCGGCCGCTGTTCAATCGATTCCCCGCATGATCGGAGCCTCAGCGGTTTGGGCGCTGGATTATCAAGGTCGAATCGTTTCTCTGGAAGGCGCGCGAAGCGTGAGCGATGACTGGACCACCATCGCACGGCACGGCGAGGACACCGACACATTGAATCAAGATGAACTGCGCGGCATTTCCATGGCAGCCCAAACAAAGCAGTCGGTTTTGCTGCGGAGCGATCGCGATAACTCATTGATGCTGATCACACCCGTGGTAGACGCAAGCGATTCAGTATGCGGCGCGCTAGCAGCCAAGCGTTCAGATTCCGCAATTGCAATGGCACCGTGGCATGAGATCGAAGCCAACCTCCTGGCGTTGATCGCAGGCGGTATTCGATTCTGACGCTCGAGGTCCATGCAGTGGAACCGATCTCAACATTTCTCCCAACATAGTGAACGAGCCAACACCCGGCACGGAACGACTATTTACAACACGCCCTTGGTACTGGGAACGACGCCCTTGGCACGCGGATCAGGCTCGATCGCCATGCGGATACTTCGAGCCAACGATTTGAATACAGCCTCCGCGATATGGTGTGCATTGGTACCGCGATGAAGGATCACATGCAAATTGCATCGAGCATTCACGGCAAG
>JBCCJB010000045.1:0-16455 GCA_039028015.1 Planctomycetota bacterium | reverse complement strand
CAATTCGTGGCGTTTCATGAAATGTGCTGCCGTAGCAGCCCAGATCGGCCCAGCCAAGATCATCGACCAGAAAAAGCACGACATTGGTTCGTTTCGATGTTGGCGTTGCAATGTCATTTGCCCAAAGCGCGTTCGAATTTGATAACAATGCAATCATCCATAGCGAAGCAGAGACCATTCGAATGATTGCGTTGCGATGTGTGCGTTCAAAGTGCGGTGTGCCGCGGTGTCTTGCTTGAACAACAGACGCCGCGTGTTCGAATGATGATGACATGGCCAAGTGATCTAAATGGGATGCAAACTGACTCGCATCATACCCAAAGCGCATCGACACTGGGGTCGCGATGGCCGCGGCGATGCTGCGTGTTTGGTGTGATCGGCGTGTGCGGAATCGGTGGTTTTGCAGCAATCGCGCAATCCTTCCTTTATCACTGGTTGCGGTTTTGGAACGATTTGCGTCTGGAAGCCCCCGATGCCTTGTTTTTGGCTTGTGTCGTGACACCACTGTTGGGCGTGCAATGGTTCGCCGCACTCATGCCAATGTTTTGGCGTCAGCCGCTGCTGTTTCGCATTGCGGGCATGGGAACGATTGGATGCGCACTCCACCAATTGGAAATCAGTATCTTGCGAAGGCAGGGTTCGTTGACACCCATTCGTGTTTTTTGGGAGGTCGATGTGCTTGTTGCGATCGGTGCTTTACTGGCGGGCGTTGCCCTGACGGATCGCTTTGATTCTCGCTTGGCTGTTCCGTTTCGATGTCACGCTGAGCCACCCAAGGCGACCTTGGCTTCGCGATCATCGATCCAGTTTTGGTTGCGTTGGATGACCTTGATCGCGTTTGCGTTTGCCGCGATTCGGATCACCAATCAAACGCTCGGAACGACGGTTGTGCTATTTGCGTTAGGAGCGGTCGGCATCGGATTGGTGAAACTTCGCTTGGCTAGTCTCGCCATTGATCCCGCAATGCGTTGGCGAGCTCGCGTGATGGGTTGTGGTGCCGGTTGGTGCTTTCATTTTCTATTGTTTTGGATGATGGCATCCAGTGTTCGAGAGCTTGCGACGGTTACCCGTTCCGAAGTAATCACTTGGACGTTTGCGGCGCTAATGGCGACGGTTTCATATTGGTTGGCCACCAAAGTGCCGATACTGTGGTTGCAGGCATGTCGATGGCAATGGGATCAGGCCGACAACGAATGACGACACGTGTGGATGAAGCGTCGCTTCCGTTCGAAAGTCTGATCGGACGTCCTGGACCACGTCCTGGCACATTCTTAACCGAGGATGATCGGGTGATTGCGATTCCAGAGGGTTGGAGTTTGCTGCCACCTGGTGATGCGGGTTTGACTCGTCGAGTGAAAGCGTCGGGTCCGACTTGGACAGTCCGACAACGGCGGGGGCGTCGCTGGTTTTCACAAGGCGTTTGGGCCGATGCAAATCGAATCGCCTCGGTTAAGTCATCGCTAACGAAGCAACGTGCGACGCCGCAGCATGCCAAGCGACAAGAGGCCGCCAAAGCACGCCGTGATGCCAAACAGAACGCATATGTGACGGAGTTTCGATCGGCCGTCGTCTCGTTTCTGGGATTTGCCGACGAATACCAACCAATCGCATTACGATTAGCCGATGCGGTCACGCGGCATGCGACGCCCGTCGGCAGTGGAACGGTGGCCCGGACGCAGCGGATACCGCTCCAGCAACGGGCCGAATCGGCGGTGATCGCTTGGATGCGGCACCAAACGACCGCATATGACGGAATGGTGATTCGCCGCGTGCGAGGTGAACGCCGACAGGTTCGTCGCGAATTGGCAACGCACTCGCGTGCGTTGCTGCAGAAATACCGTCGCGGCGATCACGATGCGATGGTCGGATGTCCGCTTGCCAAAGCGCTGCGTCGCGAGTGATTTGCTACTTGGGAACGGCAGCGAAAATTTCAAATCGCGTGGTCGCTAGTCGCTGGAGGTATCGATCGAGCATTCGCCGCGGGTCCGTGTCCGCCAAACTGGTTTGATCCAGCATGAGATAGTCAGCATCGGTTTCACCGCCTGCGACGGGGTCAAGCGACAACCAAGTCTCATCGGCGAAAGCCATGACCCAGGCGTGGTAGGTCATGCTGTTGGACAATTCGGCCGTTGGCTGACGGAATCGGAGTGGTGAGTCCGGTGATTCAGCGTTTTCGGATACTTCGCGACGCACACCCAACGCCATGCGACATGGGATCGAACGTGAACGCAACATGGCCATCAGTAAGACAGCCTGTTCGGTGCTGTCGGCGACGGACGAGTCCGCGACTTCGGCCGCTGATCTCAACCCTTCGGTCATCGGTTGATACGTCAAGAACGAGTGCACCGTTTGGGTGAGAGCCAACGCCATGGATCGCGCGTCCAAGTCATTGCTCGTCGTCGAAAGCGATGACAGTCGCCGCACCGTTTTTGAATTGGAGTCGATCAGCGATGTGCGTCGAACGTCGAGTTCATTGGGGGTGTCGCGAAAGACGGAGAATTTCTTTGCCAGTTTTCGTTCGGACACGTCCTGATCGGAAACGATGATCTTGAAGTTTTGCTCATCGATGGATTGAGCATATTGCCGCGGACCGGTCAGCGTGGCCATCCAATCCTTAATGGCGGTCGTGCGATCAGCTTCATTTTCGCCGTTATCAGCTGAGGACGGCAATGCAATCACACCAGCGGGAATATGAATGCTGTATCCCACTTGTTTGAGCTTGCCCGGGGGAAAGGGTTTTCCGGGAATGTCGAGGGTCAGTGGACGTGTCTCATTCGCAATCGATTCGCCAAGCGTCGTGTATTGCTGTGGTGTGCAGCGATACGTGGATTCGTCTTGACCCGACACATTGGATTTGTGAATTCGTCCTAGCGAGTCAAACCAATGAAACATCGTCCGCGTTTGATTGTCACCAATTTGCGATTGCACAATGAGTTCCCGCAAGGGTTCTTGTGTCGGGATCAAACCAGCAGCGCCTGAGGGTCCGGTGCACTCCATTTGCACCTTTGCAATCTTGCCCAGTGCGGGGACGACCGCGTTGGCGGTGCGTCGCTGACCCGTATCCATCGGTTGACGCAAGAGCGAATGATAGATGTGAAGTGGCCCGACTAAGCGATCGGGAACGGCCACGGATGATTTGCGATTCCGCGGGCGCATTGACTCTTCAAATTCCAACCGGCGACCATTCACAGCAGCGGTTTGTTCGCGTTCGATCGGTCCATTACGCCAACGGCTCTCGATTCGTTGCAGCACTCCGTTTGAGTCGTGGATCAGTTCTTGCTTCACGGTTTCGAGCATCTCGGCCTGGCCGATTCTTCGCTTGGTGCGTCGATCGATTTGCACGCGAATGCTGTCGTCACTGTCACGCGTTGACTTTAAGTGCGTGCGTCCGACAACGGTCTCACCTCTGAATCGCAATTCATGAGTCTCCCATTCGGTCGGGAAAGGCTGCTCTTGAATATTTTGATCGGCGACCATTTTGGCCAAGCCCGCCTGGATCGCGCCTGAGCGAGTGGATTCATTGATGGATGACCACTGGGCATCATTTCGAAACGCGGCGATATCGGGTCGATCCGGGAAATCACAACCCAACCATGGTGCGAGAATCATCATCGCACCGAGCCAATGCCACTTTTTAAGACTCGTCATCGAAAGTAGTTCGTCCAGGAAATGGCCAGGAAATGATTTGTACAGAGGGTCGTTTGCAAAGGAAACGCAATACGGTCTGGCTTGATCGCGACCCACAATCTGGTGTGGTCGTTGAGTGGCTGCGTTTAGTGGAGCAGTTTCCATTCACGATCTTCAACGGGATGGAGTGATCGACGCGGCAATTGCGGCGACGGTTCCGATTGAATTGCGGTTTCCAACCAATTTGCCACGACGGTGCGATGGAGTTGAAATCGGTCGCGGCACCATTTTGATCCAAAGCGGTATCGATTTTCCGTAGAAAGTGGGTCACCAAGCACCGTTGTGCGACCTGGCGCGGTTATCACGATCAGGGGCGGTTTTCGCGTGCTCGTTTTTAACCCGCGCCCGGTGGCTCGCGGTTTTGGCAGCTGGGGTGACCTAACGTTGGATGTTCGCCGACAGAGACGGCAAACCGGTCCATCTGCAATCACGTTCGCTCACATTGGACGCCGATCGCGACGCCCGCCACCTCACCGTGCCACCTGATTCATTGAACACATGGGCTTTCTCAAACGCATCCTTCGAACCAACGCCGCCGATGAGCATGCAACATCGATCGCGCCCGGGAGCTTCGAACGGCTCACCGATGAAGAGTTGCAGGTGCATATGGGTATCAAAACCTATGGCATGTTTGAATTGACCGATGCG
This sequence comes from Planctomycetota bacterium, assembly GCA_039028015.1. Lineage (GTDB taxonomy): Bacteria > Planctomycetota > Planctomycetia > Pirellulales > Pirellulaceae > Rhodopirellula. The sequence goes on along the minus strand of JBCCJB010000045.1, from coordinate 12,120 downwards.
ATCCGACCTTCGTACGACGTTCAGATTCCTCCGCGACAAGGATTTCGCTACGACAAGTACGTCGATGAAGCCAGTGGTCAACAGACGCCCGTCATCATGGCGGCCGCAACCAGGCCGATCCTAATGGACACGTTTCTGGATTTGATTGGGAATCTAGGGCAGGTCGTTGATGTGGTTTTGGAAACGAGCCACCACAGCCAATCTCATCATCAAGATCTATATCGTGAGCACATTGATGTGCCGGTGCTGAAAAGCATCTTGATGGAGTTTGAAGATGTGCTGATTAACGATGGCTGCACTGGGATCGCCGTGATCAATCCGGCCCGTCAACAGGAAGTCCAATTGGACGAACACAAGCTGCTGATCGCTTATGGCGACCCGCTCGAAGCGTTCCGGCAAACGTTGATCGATGCCGATGTGTTTCCTGAAGACGCATTGCGTTTCATTACGGAAGCCGAGCACGTCCACAGCAGTAGTGAACGTCTGTATGACCAATTCAATCAACTCAAGACGCGTCTGGGCGTCGATGAGGCTAGCGATGATGAAGCCACCGCGTGGTGATTGAGTGCTTTACCGGCAGATCGTTTGAAATGCCTAGTTGAAACACGCTGCTATTCAAAAAGCGACAGCTGCGACGATGGGGCCGGTGGTCGTTGCAGCGATAAGTCGATCTGCGGCAAATGTGGGTGAAGCGTTTGGAGTAGCCTTTGGGCTAAGAGTGGTGCTTTGGCATCATCGGGGGCGTGCGTGAACACAATCGGACGAAGACCCTCATCGATCCATTTCGCAAGAATCGGGCACCAAGCCTCCAACGCCGGTTGCACTTTCTCGATGCGGTTTCGGCCCACCAGACGCAGCATCGGACGGGTCCCGGTTACGGTCGTGTGGATGGGTGTTTTTGGTTTTTTTGTCTGCGATGTGGCTTCAATGGCATCATCAGGCGGTGATTGATACAGCGGCCGTGAGTCGAAAATGACTTTGTCAACGCCATGATCTCGTAGCAGGTCGTCCAACCCATTTTGGTTTTCGGCTTGATCAAACCATCCTGGGTGTCGCACTTCCACGGCCCACGGCATGTCGACGGGAAGTCGTCGAATGAACCTGGCAAGAGTGCGAAACCGCTGGGGACCAAACTGAGGTCCCAACTGCAAGAAGGTCGGTCCGAGTCGCCCAGCGTCACGCAGCACGCGCAAGCGATCCAAAAACTCACGCACCTCGCGATCACAATCCGTCAACATCGCTTCGTGTGAAATCAGACGCGGAAACTTGAACGAGAACTCAAAGCCTTCAACGGACACGGACGCCCATTCCGCAAAGGTTTCTTGATTGGGGACGCCATAAAACGTGCTATTACCTTCGACAATGTTGAACATTCGCGAATACCACCGCAGAAAGTCTTTGCGTTTGGTACCGGCCGGATAAACAAGGCCTGACCATGCCGGGCATGCCCAGACGGGTGCACCGATCGATAACGGCCACACGGGGGCGCGGAGATTGCCACAACCTTGTCCCTGATGCGTCGTTTCGGCATGCTTATTCGCAGCGGACACAGTCGAATCGCTCGTCATCGACCTCTCCCTGGATTGGCTTTGTGAGCCTTGGCGTTGTCGTCAGTCATCATCTTTCAGGAAAGCAAACGCGTTGACGGCACAACAGACCCAATTGGATTTTGGTGATGAGGACGTCGGAGCGGCTCATGTCGAAACCATTCATTTGGATTGGCAGCAGCCGTTGCTCCGGTCAGCCGCTGCGTGGGTGCACAAACGTTTCTCACCTATCCAACAACGCGACAGTTTATTCATTCTGCCAACCCGCCGCGGCATCGAGTTGTTTGCTGATGAACTTGATCACGCGGGCGCTTCGATACCAGCCAAGCGGATTACAACTGGTGAGTTGATTTCTTATTTGGTGGATCTTGAACTCCGGCCGGCTTCGGATTTCGAGCAGACGCTTGCCTGGGCGGCTGCCCTAGCATCGCAGCCACGCGATCCGTTGCAGTCGCTGGTTCCGGTTATCCCGGACGCTGACGGATTAGCGTCATGGGTGGAGTTGGGTGGGACATTAAGACGTCTTCATCGGTCGCTAGCCGCTGAAGCTATTGACTTTCCAACGGCGGCCCGTGCAGCATCCACGGACGCCGAGCAGACACGTTGGGGTTTGTTGCTTCAGTTGCGACAGGATTATCTGCATCATTTGCATGCGGCACAGCGCGTGGATCGTGATGAAGCGGCGCTGCGACAGTTGCAACAGGACAAATTATTCGCTGCCCCGCACGAGATTGTTCTGGTCGGGACGACTGATCTATCACCGCTCGTTCAACGGCTGTTAAAGCAATGCTCAACCCGCGTGATCTCGCTGATCGCTTCGGACGGTAGCGTCAAGGACCAATTTGATGCCTTTGGCGTGGTGCGGCCGGCAACGTGGGCCGACCACCAATTACCGCTTGAGCTTTCGCAGTTGATTCCGGCCACCGATATGCCGGATCAGTCTCGCGCTGTTGCGGACTTTGTTCTTGTCGCGCGGCGAGATCACGAGCCAGATCAAATCACGATTGGCGTGACCGACGAATCTCAAGTGCAGCCGATTGTTGGCGAGTGCCTTTGGTCAGGAGTTCATTCTCACCAGTATCTTGGCCATAAGCTGCAGGTGACCGCGATCGGTCGCTTGCTGGAATTGCTTGTGTCCTACGTTCGGCATCGCACTTGGCGGGCCTTGGCATCACTGGTGCGGCACGCTGACATGTCTCAGTTTGTTTCGCGACGGCTTGCCAAGCCGACGCAGGATCGCTCCGCATGGCTGGCACAGCTTGATGAGATGATCGCGTCGACGTTTCCACGAAGCGTCGACGTTGAACTGCCTCCCAAGGCACCGCATCGTGAGGCAATGATTCAGTTGCTTGCAACGATTGATGAATGGACATCACCACTGATGCAATCGCGTCGTTCGATTGGAACATGGTCAGCGATTTTGCTTGATGTGTTGAGTCAACTGGACGTGTCGACTCAGTCAGTTTCCGTTGCTTCGCCGGATAATCGTCACACTGATCATCAAGATCGGACTCGGATCGCATTTGGAGCCGTCTCCCGCATGCTGACGCATTTCCAGCATGTTGCTGAAGGGCTTGATTTTCCCGTCGAAGGTCACGTTGCCGTCGAGATGTTGATGGCTCGCATGGCGGAAGAACGCATCATCGGACCTCAACGTGACAAAGATGTTTCGATCTACGGTTGGCTCGATCTGGCACTGGATCCGTCGCCGGTCCTAGTGGTTTGTGGTCTTAATCACCCGTTTGTACCGGAGGCGGTTTCCGGTGATCCGTTCCTGCCCGCGTCACTGCGGACCAACTTGCTGCAGCAATTGAATGACCGCAGGTACGCTCGAGATGTGGCAGCATTGCATCAGATGCTGGCTTGTCGCACTGGTGAGGAGCGCCGCATTGCATTCGTGGTGGGTGCTCAGACGGCAGACGGTTCGCCGTCGCCGCCCAGTCGGCTTTTGGCAGCGGCAACACCCGTCGAATCAGCGCGGCGTGTCCACCATTGCCTGACGAAGCGGCGTGCGGCACGGGCTGAAACATCGCTCAACAATCTTGACTCGAGTCGAGATTTCGAGCGGCAATCGATTGCGACCATTAAACCGCTGAGGCCGACACCCATTCACGATCGGCCGGTCACAAGAATGAGTGTCACCGGATTCAAAGACTATCTGACCTGCCCGTATCGATTCTATATGCGCCACGTGTTGGGACTGCGACCACTGGATGATGCCGCGATGGAGTTGGCGGCCAATCAATTCGGCGACCTTGTTCATGGCGCGCTGGAGTGGTTTGGCGCAAGTGATGCAAAAGACGAAACGGATGTTGAAGCAATTACCGAAGCGCTGATGACACAATTGGATCGTTACGCGGAAGCGTTCTATGGCGACAATGTTTCTGCAACGGTCGCCTTGCAGATCCGTCAGGCACAGCGACGACTCAAAACCGTTGCAATTCGGCAGGCTGAACGCATTGCCGATGGATGGCACATCACGCGAGTTGAAGCGTCGGTGGATGAAAAGTCCGTCGATGATCGGGGTCAACCCAAGAAGCCAACCGGTATCACTGTTGACGGTCAATTTATGGGGCTGCGTGGTCGTTTTGATCGGATTGACCATCACCCCGCGACGAATCGATGGGCGATCCTGGACTACAAAACGCATCGCTTCCCACCAGAAAAAAAACACCTCAAGAAGCAGGTCGATGGTTCAACATGCTGGATCGATCTTCAGTTGCCTCTGTACCGCAGGTTCATCCCGGACCTTGGGATTCCGGTCGATCCCAGTCACGTTGAACTGGGGTACTTCAATGTGGCGGAAAAGGACAGCGATACCAAAATCAACATCGCTCCATTTCAAGAAGCCGATTTTGAGAAGGCCGACGAAATAATCGAGGAATGTGTGCGAGGCGTCCAATCGGGAAACTTCACTCCATCACAAGACCCAGTTGAGTTTGATGATTATCAGTGGCTGATGAATCAGCGACAGTTGCCATTGCCCACCAATAGTCTCAGGACCACGGCATCATGAGCGGCTTCCAGCCGACGCTGGTTCGTGCCTCAGCGGGAACGGGTAAGACCTATCAATTAACCGCTCGGCTATTACAGATTCTGCTTGCCGGTGCTTCACCCGATACGATTCTTGCGACGACGTTCACGCGAAAGGCGGCTGGTGAGATTCTCGATCGCGTTCTGATTTCGCTTGCAAACGCTGCGGTTGGGCCCGAATCCGAGCAAGCGTTAAACGACCTTCGACAACAGGTCGATCGCGAACATCTGACTTCGAAGACCTGTGCCGAGTTACTGCACCGCGTTCTTCAGCAAATTCATCGCGTTCGCATTGGGACACTCGACAGTCTGTTCTCTCAGCTGGCTCGCTCATTACCTTTCGAGTTATCGCTGCCACCGGGTTGGCGATTGACCGACGACATTGAAGAACAATGGCTACGACGGACGGCGGTTTCGAATCTGATTGACTCGTTGGAAATCAGTCAAACCGAGACGTTAATCGCCATGCTGGGACGCGGTGATCACAAGCGATCCGTTGCTCGAGAATTGGTCGATTTGGTTGATCATGTTTTTTCGGCGGCGCGCGGTGCTGACCCTGATGTTTGGGACACGCTTGATGTTCCCACGATGCCCGATTCCAAAATGCTTACGGCAATGGCTGGGCAGCTTCGGATGTTGGACGTCCCTCAAAAGTCGCTGCGTGCGCAAGCGACCATGGCTGCGGATCATATGGACGCGCGAGATTTCGCACCTCTGGTTGATCAAACTTTGATCCGCAATATCGAGAAAGCACGTCGTACCGGTGATCCAGTCAAATACGGCCGCAGCAAGTTTCCAGAGACGATCGACGATGCGATGGATGTTCTTTATGCGGCGGTGATGACGGTGTCGCGTAGCTTGTTGCGGTCACAGAATCACGCGACCGCATCGGTGGTGACGCTGTACGCCCAGTGCATCGAAGCGATTAAGCAATCGCAGGCTGCGTTTGGGTTTGATGATATTGCAGTGAAACTTGGAGACGTTTTCAGCGAGGCATCGGCGGAATCGTTATCGAAACGATTGGATTCCCGAGTCGATCATTTGTTGCTCGATGAATTTCAGGACACATCCCCGGCGCAGTGGATGGTTTTGAAAACCCTGGCGGAATGGGTGACGTCGGACGAAACCGATCTGCCCGGCGAATCGGATTTTGCTGCCGGAGGTGGTCGTTCGTTTTTTTGCGTCGGTGATACCACACAAGCCATTTACGGATGGCGTGGCGGTGTGGCGGAGATCTTTGATGCGGTTGGCAAGTCGATCCCCGACTTGAATACGAAGAGCCAGAATGTCAGCTACCGCAGCAGTGACATTGTGTTGGATGCCGTTAATGAGGCGTTTGGCAACCTGCATCGTCACCCGTTGGCGATCGCCGATGACGATCATCCGGCCGATCGCGGTGGCTACGAGGCACGCTCCCTATCGGAATTTGAACGACAGTTTCCCCTTCACACCGCTGCCAAGGCCATCCCAGGCTATGTCGCCTTGAAGACTTGTGGCTTAACCAACGGCGAAGATGGTCAAAATGAGAGGCCGGGCGTTGATGAGATTACTGGCGCTTTGCACGCGGCAACTTGCCAGACCGTTTCGTGTTGGAATGCGTCGGCGCCGGATCTTTCGATCGGTGTGCTAACACGTACCAATGCGTTTGCGTCGGATTTGGTCGGTCAATTGCAGGCCCTTGGCATCGATGTGAGCGGTGAGGGGGGTAATCCATTGACCGATTCGGTTGCGGTGCGCTGGGTTCTATCGGCGCTCAAAATGATTGAACATCCGGGTGATGGGCGGCATCACTTTCATGTTCAAAATAGTCCGCTGAAGCGTGTCCTGGAGTCGCTTGGCGAGCCACTGGAGAACAAGATTGAACGTGATGGTTTGCCCGATACCTTGCTAACGCTGGGTTTGCCTCTCGCGCGAGTGTGTGATGATGCTGAGTCGGCACGCTTGAAACAACTGATTGAATTGACGGGCACGCATGCCGCACTTGGACGGACTCGACTGCGAGACTTCATCGATATGGTCGAGCGTAAGCGAATTCCCCGGCCACGCGCCGCATCGGTTCGGGTGATGACGATTCATCAAAGTAAAGGATTGGAGTTCGATGCCGTCGTGTTGCCTGAGATTCACAAACCGCTTTTAGGACCACCTCCGCAAGTCATTGCCGATGTGTCTGATGTCAGTCAACCGGCCATTGGGCTTTGCCGCGGCGAGAGCCATCATCGCTGGCATCTGCTTCCCCAGCGTTGGCAACGTGCGATGGGACGCTCAGTGACCACTCGGATGACTGAAGCCTTGTGTTTGATGTACGTGGCGATGACTCGAGCCAAACAAGGGCTCAGTCTCATCATTCCTCCGGCAACGAACGCGGAGTTTGACCAAAAGTCCCCGGCGTCGCTGCTCTATCATGCGTGGGGATGTCAGGCTGACCCGACCGAGCCCGATTGCGTTTTATTTCAGCGTGGTGACCCGTCTTGGTTGCATCACAGCAAACCAAAGTAGCATGCACATTCCATGGGCCGTCTGCCGATACAGTGCGTAGGCACATTCCCATGAGTCGTTTCGTCATACGCTGCACAGCTGGATTGCGTTGTGGTTGTGATCGCGTTGTGGTTGTGATTGCGTTGTGGTTGTGATCGCGTTGTGGGTGGGACGGCATACGGGAGTGTGCCTACCAACTTTGGTGCCCGCGCAACATTGGTACCCGCGACGATCACAGTGTCCTAATTTGCCTCTCGGAGGGTGATTCCCAGTGGCAAAGAATCGCCGACCACGGACGCCTGTTCCTCATCATCGAATTGACCGCCGTGTTCGACCATGGTCATCCAGTGCGGCCGAGCCTCGTGATGACGCAGCCATTGCATGATGTCATTGCGGTCTTGGTTGCTCAGGTCGCGGAACCGGTCATCACACCGTCGACCGATCTGAACCAGTGATAATCCTACCGCCGAGCGGAGACGTTCATCGTCGGCCGCATCCACTTGCATCAGGGTTTGGGCAGCCTTTGTCGATCGATCGATGTCCATGACCAGGTGCAATGGACCGTAGACCGGGACGCGCGACGCCAATCGTCCCATTGCCCACACGGGAGCATGAAGTGCACTGCGGGCATGGTCTCCAGATCGCACCGAGGTATGGACATGCCGCTGGGCCAACGAAAGGAATTCACGTTGCGTCGCCAATGGCAAACGCTCAAGCGATCCGACGAGACGCCAGCTCTCCACGTACGCGGCGATCATGGACGAACCCTTTGGTTTGCTGATGGACTTCATCAACAGCGATGCGAGCTGGGCTTGTTGACCATCGGTCAATCCACCCGCGATTCGTCGCCACAAAATCAACGACTCGGTGCGGACTTGGGGGTCATCATGTGCCAGTTTTCCAAAAACGGAACGCCATGTTTGTGCCGATCGCCAATCGTCGACGGCGATACCGTAGCCAGGACGCAGCGTGAAGCTCGTTAGATTCAGCCAACGCGATTCATGCGACGGTGATCGTCGTCGGCCCTCAGAATATTCGTTCAAGATCGACCACATTTGACGCAGCAACAATGGCGACCAAGACCATTTGGATTGCTCAAGAGTCTCTTGCAAACGATCCATCAGCTTGGCGGGTTTGGTCGACGATGGTTGTTGCACAAATGTGCCGCTGATGAGCTTGCGGCATTGATCGACCGTGTCCTCATCGGTGACGCCCGCTACTTCACCGCCACCGACATGGGCGACCTGGTCAGTTTGCAGCGTGGATCGAATATCAAAATCCAACTTCCAACGCTTGGGAGACTTGGGTTCGCTTGTCGATCCGTCGTCGGACAGATGAACCTGAACCAAATAAAGTCCCACTGTCCCAATTTCCGAAAGCTGCGACTCGATAATGACATCAATCGAATCCGCATCTTTACGTCGTCGATCTCGCATTGCCGTTTCGATGGGCGGTAACGGTGAAACTTCGCCTTCGACGAGTTCAATCACATCGCCAGGCTGGTCGGCAAGCCGCGTGCTGCTGCACCAAAGTGGCAAAACGACCGGGATACCAATGCTCAGGCGCATCGGTCGGTCATGGAGACGGAAGCTTTGACCGGGCTGGGCATTGGCGGGAATCACGCAAACGGCACGTGGTGGCGACACGCTCACTTGCATGAAATAGGTCCGCGCCAAATTGGCCGTCACGCCGGTGCCACGACCGCGTCGGACCAGTGCCGACGCGGCGGCACCCTGGGCGACGGCGAGATCGAGTCGGGGTGCGTCGAGAAGTTTTGGTGCTGAGCCAAACCAGTCGGCGAGATTATCAATGATCCGCTGACCAATCGCTGGCGACGCCATCACGCCACCGTTGAACAAAACCAGATCGACTTGGTCTGAATCGATGTGTGGATCATTCAGACCGGTCAGCCTGTGAGCGCGAACAAAATCAGCAAGGTGTCGCGTGATGGCGGGGTCGGCTGCGTACGGCAGGCCCATTTCGCGGAACCCGCTGGCCGCCTCGGTTGGGGACGCGTCAAGGGAGACATGCGGGAAAAAACCATCCAAGATCAATCGATCGATTTGGTCGGCTGTGACGGTCGCATCCAACGCGCCTTGCAACAACGACGCACCGCTGGCAGACACGTGGACCGTCGTCGCTGATGGACGATCCTCGGCCAGCATGGTTTCTTTGACATCGCGGGCGGCGGCAACGAGTTGCAACCACATTGATGGTGAGAGTGGTTGATCGTTTTGACGCAAATCGTCTTCGAGTTGCTTTGCGATGCCGAGATCCAGGTTGTCCCCACCCAGAATCAAGTGCTTCCCAACGGCGACTCGGTGAAACTGAACCGTATCGAGTTCGCCTGACTGAGACCGGTCGGCCGAACGATTTATGTCATTCACACGATCCACATCAAGATCGCTGGTCTCGGCGGTTCGGTTTGTGTTGGCTTGGGAGGCTTCACGCACGCGGATCAAGGTCAAATCAGTTGTGTCGCCGCCGATGTCACAGACCAGGATCAGCTGTCCTGTGCAGACATGACTTCGCCAATCGGTTTGATGTCGATCAAGCCAAGCGTAAAACGCGGCTTGCGGTTCCTCAATCAAGTTCACACGGGGCATGCCAGCGAGCTTCGCCGCCGCGATTGTCAGTTCGCGTGCGACCTCGTCGAAGGAGGCCGGCAGCGTGATTGTCACATCTTGATCCGCCAGCGGATGCTCTGGGTAAGCATCATCCCATGCCAAACGCAAGTGATGGAGATAGGCGGCCGACGCCCAGGCTGGACTTCGACGCGGAACATCATCGTCGCCATGCCAGGGCAAAATGTTTGCGGATCGGTCCACCCGAGGGTGCGACAGCCAACTCTTTGCCGACGCGATTTGTCGCCCCGGTAAGGTCATGCCCGCTCGGCGAGCATGCTCTCCAACCACACCGTACTGGATGGCGCGAGTTGTTTGGTTCGTCTCGTCACTTGGCCCTGCCGACGCCCGCAGCCAATTCGGCATCTGCTGGGCGTCAGAATAACCATCCACTGAACCAGAGTTCACTGGCGTTGTGGCATGGGTTGTGAAGTGAAATGAGGGCAGCGTTGGACGCGACTGGATCGTGTCAAAGTCAACCCATTGCGGGATCGGAAGAGTTTGAACACTGACGTCATCCGATTCAGTATCGGCAAATGCCAGCACGCAATTCGTCGTGCCCAGATCAATTCCGATGCAGTATCGCGGCGGCAGGTCGGATTGCGTTTCTTCGCCGGATACCGGCGCGCTCACGCGCCCGCCTCCGCCTTGGATGCGGACGTCGCATCACTGCGAGCGTTGAAAGCGAGCTGCCAGGTTTGGTCCGAATCCACCGAATGGCAACTCAGTTCGAGCATGCCCAGTTCGGTCACTCGAGACTCAAACGTGACGGGGACAAAGCTGCCTTCGGGCGTGGATTCGTCTTGGACTTCCAGCGACGTTTCGATGGGTTCACTCTCGCGCAATTCATCGGCGGGAACGGTATCTATTCGAGTGCCGGCCAAATCATCGCCGCGGGTGGTCGATTCAAAAAAGCGAAATTTTGCCGGCGTGCCGACGATCACTCCGACTTGCTCGCCCGGCACGTCGGTTTGCGATCCCTCTTCCATTCCCTGAGGTGCGACGCAAACCGCTCTTATCGGACGAGGTGCGCCGGGAATCGCCAAGCCGGCGGTTTCGATACCGATGTAATACGCCTTTGCTGTTCCGCCACGAATGCGAATCCCACCGGCATGCTTGGCATGGCTGTACGCAGCGGCACCGTGGGCTACCGCGGAATCGAATTCTGCATGGTTGCCGACCACTTGAATTGGCGTGTCGAACCAACCTGAAATCACCTCGGTTACCCGGTGACGAATGGCATCACACTGAAAAACGCCGCCGTTGTAAAGCACGTGGGACAATGGGCCTGCCGCCAAATGATCGCCCAAGAAGGCGGCGATCTGCCTGGTAATGGCGGGATCGGATTCGAATGGCAACCCGATGTCTTGAAAGCCACTGCTGGTTTGACGTTGAGGTCGATCCGTTAGCTCACAAGTTGGAAAGAACCCCTCGATCAACAGATTGGTCACCTCATCGCGATTGAGTTCGGTCGTGAGACTCGACCCGATCAGCGAACTGCCCCGCCCCAAAATCGATACGGATGTGGTTTCAGGACCGTCGGTTTGAAGCAGTGTTTCTTTTGCGTGACGACACGCGTGCCAAAGTGAGGTGCTTTGCCAGGGGTCGAGATCATGGCCATCATGTCGCAGCTTCTCGGCAGCGTGATGCGCTAAGGCGAGATCCATGTTGTCGCCACCCACCAGCACGTGATTTCCAACGGCCAAACGACGCAACTGCACTTCGCCGTCATTGGCTTCGATCGTGACCAGGGTCAAATCCGTGGTGCCACCTCCGACATCGACAACCAACAGATTGTCACCGGGATGCAGTTCATTACGCCATTGCCCACCGCTGGCCGAGAGGTACCGGTACACAGCGGCTTGAGGCTCTTCCAAAAGAACAAACTGCTCATCGAGTCCAGCTGCAATGGCCGCTTGGCGAGTCAAGTCGCGGGCGGCCGGATCGAATGACGCGGGAACCGTTAACGTGACCGCTTGTTGGTCAATGGGATGATCGGGATAGTTTTCTTGCCATGCGGCAACCAAGTGCTTAAGAATTTGCTCGGTGCACTGGACGGCGGAACGTTTCGGAATGTCAGCGGGTGATTGCCATGGAAGTACGGCTTCGGTTCGGCCCAGCTTCGTGTGGCACAACCAGCTTTTGGCGGCCACGATGACACGCTGTGGATTGTCGGCGGCTTGCGAGCGAGCGAACTCGCCGACCACGCCATTGGCGGCAAGTGGATAATCGCTTCCAACCTGGAGCGAGTCTGACTCGCTTTCGCGTGGCAGATAGACAAACGACGGCAGCGATGTTCGCGATTCGACCTGTCCCGCATCGACGCACTGCGTGATTGATAACAAGTGCGAATCCAGCGGCTCGTCTCGATTGCGACTTACCGCGTGGCTTGGGCCCGCTGGCCGCTCACCGTCGGTGGGAGCATCCGGCAGCCCGACACT
>JBCCJB010000044.1:0-16500 GCA_039028015.1 Planctomycetota bacterium | reverse complement strand
CCAACTTGCCTCCACTCGCACTGGTGTCTCGACGGCCGCATCGGAACGCGACTTAGCGTCGATGGCCCGTCGTGCTCGGTTGATGCGAGCGCCACGACCTGCCAGCAATTGATGCTCGCAGGGAATGCCATCACACGAGATTGATTCAAGTTGGTAGGCATTTGGAAAGAGCAAGTCGACTCGATCAGCAGCCTGGATCAGAAACGTACCTTTGATGCGATTTAAGCCGCTCACGGACGCGACAAGGTCGAGCTGCTGATCAATGACCAACGTTTTTGCAATGTTATTGGAGCGAACCTGGACGTCGATTTCCGTTGTACGGTTATTACGATCACGCCACCGTCGCCATGATCGATTACCTTGGCCAATGTCGATGGACGATGGGGTGCGCCGGGGGCCAATGCCATCTTGCCTGGATGGGATGGATTCTCTGGTCGCGTCAATGGCTTCGTCGTTGAAAGCGACTGGTGGCAGTCCATCCAGCTCAGGGTATTCATTGCTAAAACTGATTTGATCCGTCAGCCAGACTTCGGTTTCTTGCAATCTCGCTCCGATCACCTGTGGCAGACCGACTGACCACCTCGAAGCTGCCGGCAATTGCTCTCGCATGATCAACGATGATTCGACCCCGAAACCCGCAGGCATCGTGACTTTGAATTCGCTAACGGGCACATCATTAAAGTTGTCCGCGACGTTAACTGCCTCCGATGACAGAACTTCAACCTCCGAAGTGATATCGGTTAGCGGCGAACTCGGGGCGAGTTGAACAAACCATCGTCGCGTTGAAGTTGGCGGTGACGACGTCTTGAGTTCATCGTTGCCTCGCGACTGTGGAATTTGCACTCGCATATCGGTGCGCGACGTCGATGCGTTGTCCCACCGCAACTCACTGTCACGAAACAGCACGCCGCCTTGTATCGATAGGCGCGTTTTCGATTGGACGTTGAAATCCGTATTGGGTTTCTTAAGTTGCAGTAGCGGCGTTTCGAGAATCGTTCGTCCGAAAACAATCGAATCACCCGGAAGCGGCGCGAAAAACAGTCGCTGGTTATCCGACAATGATTCGATGCCGATGCGACTTGGCGAGATCGCAGTTTTCGACGTCCAGCTGAGTTCGGCCGGTGGGATGATTGCAGCGACAAGATGAGATGGATAATCGATCGGTCGGGTCATCCACAACGAGCGAATGCCGTTCTGGATATTGCGTTCGCGACCGGACACCCGAAAATCGGCTGTCAATTCAATGACACATCGGTCACCAATGATCTCATCAGCGTGGGGCCAAAGTATCAGAGCGCGTTTTGGGTTGCGGACTAGGACAGGATCGATCTCCCGTTTTGTCCCACCCATGGTGATTTGACGTGGCACGAATCCGGTTTGAACCTCGAGACGAATCGGCTTGATACGTCGAGGCGACATCGGGATTTCAATTCGAGCCTTGCCCAGAATCTGCTGATCTTTGATTTCCAATCGCAGCCAATTCGAACTCGCGGAATCAACGATCGGATCGCATGTTGCAGCCCGCCATAACGATTCCGTATCAGGCATGATGGGCGGGCCGCTTGCTGTCCATTGTTGAGCATCAATCACTTCATCAAGTTGCCATCCTGGCGGCAATCGCCAGTGCTTTAGTGATTTTTGAGCGACAACGGTGAGTCTTGACTGCCAACGCTGTGGGACCACAACAAATTGGCTTCGGTCCCAATCGAGCATGGGTAGTGCGGTGCCACTCAGAGCCTGATCATTGATTCGATTGGTACCGCGCAGTGTCAACGTGACCGTTGCGGGGCTTGCTTGCGGGTTGCTTGCTGCCGTGAACGTTGCTGTGGGGCGAACCCGCACAGATATTTTTCGCGATGACAACTGCCGAGTATCAAAGTCGCAATCGATGCCGTCGATCTGGACACGATCAAGTGCTGCGTCGATTAATTCCAGCTCGGCCAGATCACTTCGTTGATCGGGTTGTAGCGTCAACCGACACTCCCAGCGCAAGATCTCATTCTCGAATTCAAATTGCCATCGGCAATCACGCACCAAACAAGGCTGGTTGGATTTCAGGCCGTTTCGTTTGACGGTCAAGTCAAGCGGGTATCCACCGCCGGTTTCAACCAGAAACCACCGGCTTGCTTCCGGCATTTTCTCGACAAGTGATTGCCAAGCTTGTGACTCAAAAAGGGGTGTCGTCGGAGCCAAAGCGACAGTGCGTACGATCGCGTTGGAGCAGGTGATCGTGCTATTTGGTTCTGCCAATAGCCACATACGCTGTACGGAAGCTTCCGGCAGACTTATTTTCGTTCGTCCTGATTTGTAGCGAGTCGGACGCCACGCGACGTCGGCAATTCGAAGCTGGTCGGGCCAAAGTGAAACTTGTGCGACTTTGTTTTCGATGTAGTCAACCGTTAGAGCTTCGTTTGATTGCTGTTCTGGAGCTTTCAGTAAATGAAGTGCGATCGACGGCATGCCCAAATCGACGCGAAGCTTTTCCGTGTCAGGGGAATGATTGATCGATTGCACCTCAAGTCGCCCCACGCCACCGATGATTCGGCCATTGTGAACAACACCAAACCATTGAGCACGCCGCAATGAGGTTTCAACGATTGCCTGGGTTTGCGTCTCCTGTTTGTTGATTGCATCGCTGAGTTCGCGGCGACGTACGGGTGTAAAGTTGTCTGGAACGAGCGCCCCGAGTTGAGAAGTATAAACTCCAATGGCGCGGCCCCGCGGGTGCAAAGTGACTTTCGAATTTGAATCACTTGTTGTGTCTTTCGCACCTTGCGTTGGCGTTGTCTTGGGCAGCGCCGTGGGAGCCGGCTCGGGCTTCGCTGATACGGTTTCCATCGACGACGCCGGAGACGATACGTCGACGCCAGGTTTGTTTGTAGGTGAGCCCACCTCGTCGATTTCGTCGCCGCAACATGCTGCTGCGATTGACAACACCAAGAACGGATGAAGGAGCGATTTGATACGGGGCCGGCACATCATCGTCGTTAGCCGAGTCATCATGACGCCTGGCTCGTTGTACCCGCCTCGGCGATGGGTTGATCCATCGCGTCTTCGACCAAGGGTTGGTCTGTGTCGCGGTCCAAGTCGTGAATGCGATCCTGCTCGTCAGCGGTGGCGGTCACATCACCGATGGGCGTTGGCGATTGCCACGACGCGGACCGATTGGAAGATTCCGACAAAACGCGTCCGCGTGGTTTGGGCGACACCAATGATGCGATGGCGTAGAACACCGCGACCCAGATCATTGATAGCATCAGTAATTGACCGGCCAGAACGACCGAGTCAGGAGCGATCACGAGCAATCCGATTAACGCGATGGCTAGTGCGACAGCGACAGTCGGCGTTCGCCATCGAGGAAGTAAATGGAGCGTGCTTAAGAGGGCAATGATCAGTCCGCCCGTGATCAACCACAGCGACGTTCGCGAAATGGCCACCATCGATAGCGACTGCGTGTCGCTGCCGTAGAAAAGGTAGCGATTTCCAAAACCACCGCTGCCAAAGCTGGGCTGGTCGGGTGTGATCTCAGCGGCCACTGATTCGGCTTGGGGCGATTGAGTTGGCTTGACCCAGCGGTCCAGTGCTTCAGGTGACAACATCGCTTCGCGCCGCATCCGCATTGGTTCTCGTTGCCATCTCATGGCTCGTCCCAGCGATGGCCCGGCCCACACGAGATGTGAATCGCTAGGAACGACGACGTCCCAGTAGATCCATCCTGATCGAATCGGTAAACGAATCAAAGGTCGAACGGTGGACCACCATGGGTGCTTTCGAACGGTGGACCAAATTCGAAGATCGATCCGAGATGTACCGGATGACCGATCAGGAAGATCCAGCGTTAGGCCGTCACGGTCTCTCACGATTGGGATCGGGCGTCCGTTATGAGTTGCCTCGACGCTGGCATCGATCACTGCGGGATCCAATCCCAAACGCAGCAGCCCACCACCACGAACCCTTGCTGACAACTGTTCGAATCGAGTCTGGCTACTGGTCACGCTGCGAATCCATGCTCGTGGAATCGAAACGGACGCGTTGAAGTCGGGTACAACCGACGATTTCAAGGCAAGATCAAATGGCGGGATTCGGCTGAGTTGGATTGCCGACGACTCACTGATGGAATCACGATCGTTTGCCAACCAGTCACGCATCAAATTGGGTTGCAACCATGTGGTTTGCCATGGTCTTCCCGCATCATCGCGATACGAGCGAGGAAGCTGCAACGATATGGGTTCGGACCAACGCACTCGATCGGCAAGCAATCGCGGTAACGTTACCGACCACTCTCGAGACGCAGCAATCGACCGGCGTATCGGTGGTGTTAGAACTGTCGAGGCGTCATCAGCAGGTGTTGCTGGCATGGTCGATGACGCTGGCGATTCAATCGACAGCGGATTTTCAACCACGATCTCAATACGGTGCGGACCCTTCGATAACATCGGCGAGATAATCCGCCGTCGTCCTTTGCTGAGTGTTTGGATGGAAGCAATTTGTCCATCGACGGAAACTTCGCAACCTCCGGCCGGGCCGAGTGCGAAATCCAGCTGCCCATCCAGGTCGATTGACGGCTCGACCCGCCAACGACTCGTGCACGTCCAGTCATCGGCGGTCCCGGCAAGATCGATGGCACCGGAAAGTTTCAGTTCGAGTGGTGTTTGTTTGAGTGATCCTGTTAATTGCCACGCACCATCGAGTGCCAACAATCGATAGCGATTGGTTTGATTCCCATCTCGTTGATCATCGATCTCGAGGGATGAGATCTCAGTCTTTTGGACCAGCGAAGAGGCCGGTAAGTCGATAATCCACTGAGATTGACCGATCGAATCCACTTCAATTTCAACGTCGCGCAACACGGATGATGGCCCCACGCAAACCACGCGAGGAATCGCGAGTGCTTCGGTATCACCTGCTTTGGAGATGTCCACGCTCCAGGTGCGAACGGCAGTTAAGATGAGCCTTTCAACTGGCTGGCTGCTGGCTGAATCCAGGTCAATTGCCAGCCAATTGTCATCGGCAATGGTTTCGATCGGCGTCGCCACCGTGGGCGATTGGAGACCCGTGATCTGCCAATCGCCTGGATCGATTCGCAAATCTTGCGCGACCAGACCGCCTCGACCATCGATCTGCAGCGTCAAATCAGCGACGCGATCCACATACGAATCGTTGGCCAAGTAACGCCCGTCGATTGATTCGCCGTTCTCGTTGAAGTCATCCGGAGTCACGTCTGGCAACGAGCCTCTCACTTGCACGCGAGCTAACACGTCGATTTGGTTCCGCTGACGTTGCGACGAAAGCCAGATTGGCAGCGTTAGAGGCAAGCGATCAAGTCGAAAGACACGCGATATCGAATTGTTTGCCGCTTCCAATGGGTCGATCTCGGAATCGTCAGTCGCTGAACCGGTCATTGCCTCAATGCCCGCCCGGCGTTGCCATCGCACGCGGTAACCCGGGCTCGTGGTCACGGCGACTGTCGCGCGGCCCGATATGGCCTCTGCGACTTTGGGAAGCGACAATGCCCAAGCCCTGGTCTTATCGGGATTTGGAGCTGGCAATTGCAGACGCACGCGCACCGCGACCGTTGTTGGCGCATCAGTCAGTTCGAGTTCGATCGGCATATCGTCATCCAGCATCGCGCGAGAACCGACGATGCTGGTATCGGATTGCACGTCGATTTGCCACGAATTATCCAACAGGCCATTGGTACTATCAGGCGACGTTGCAACCAATTCGGGTGATCCGAGCAGAATGGAGCCGTAAGGCAACTCCATTTGAAACGCATCGAGTCCACCACGCAGATTCTGAATCGCAATCGTTGCATCAACGATAGGGTTCTTCTCTGGTGCATCCCATTGCACATTTGCATCACACTGCACATCCAACAGAGCGGCGACGGAATTCCGAGAGGTGACTTGTTGCCAGGAAAGAGCAACCGCACCACCATCACACTGCAGCTGATACGAAACCGAACCTTTCGTTTGGTCATGGTCTGGATCGCGGCTCAAAGATTCGCGGCCGTCGCCCAAGACGCGGACTTGGCGAATCTGTTTGCTTGAAAAGCTGTTCTTGGATGGACCGTTGGTGCTGTCCGCCGGGTTCGATTCAGGGTGAATGGTGATGCGAGCGGTTGTGGGAGTTGTCGGCAGGACCAACGGCATCAGATAACTGCGTGGAAGAGGTCGTCGCACGCGAACGGAACCTACCATTTCAACTGCGCATTCGCGTGCCGAGTCCAGGTCGCCACCGGGGTTCGAATCCACCACTGCATCGTTCGGACGAGCTGGAACGGCTAACTCATAGCCCAGCGTGGACGATGCGAGCGACGAACTGCCTGTTGGGTTCGGTTGATTGACTTGGCCTAGATCGGGAGATGGAGAGGCCGCGCTTGTCAAATCCGAGCGAAGCCTGCGTTGACTTTCGTCAGCACTCATCGACGCGTTAGATTCCAGCGATGCTGATTTCAGCCTCACCCATGCACCGGGAAGCCCAGAGACTGTTGCTGGTCGCAGCAGATGAAAGCCGGAAAAACCGAGATCAATTGGCCCCGACTGGCGTTCTTCCACCCGGATGATCAATCGAACGGTCAAGAGGGCTCTTTGACCACGAACGACCGCGTCGATGTCGCACGATTTCAGCGTGCCGACTTGTGCGGCTTGGGTTTGATTTGATTGCGTGCGTCGCAGGCGATCGATTTCTTCAAACGACATGCGAGGCACAACAACGGGCGTACGGGACTCATCAAGAAACAGAAACGCCTCCGGCTGAATGCCTTCAACATCGCCTTCCAACCATGACGCTGGAGGCAACGTTCCGGGCGGCTGTGCGAGCACAAGTTGCACTAGTCCGATTGAGAGCACGATCATGCTTGCCAGTAACCAGGCCACGCATCGAGTCCCGCCCGCGCGGGAAACGTCGGCTGCTCGACCAAACAGACCTAGGTGACGGTCAATGAACAAACAAGAACCAAAGAAAAGAGTGAGTGGCTTTCAAATATCAGCACTCCCGTACGCCCTCTATCTTACGCAAACTGCCTCTTACGCATAGGCAATTCATGTTGACGGCCGGAATGAGAACAGATGTCAAAGGGCGAAAAACGGACTCTGATCGGCATAATCGTTACGACTCCTGCGTAGCGAGCGATCGCTGATCTCCAGAGTCAGCTTAAATGCTATCCGACGGGCTTCTCATTGGCGGAAGCTGGCGCGTCTGCGGCACGGGTTGCGTTCTCACCGCCAGAATTGACGAACGTAGTCAATCATCATCCATTCGATCACCAAAAGCGCGACAGGCAGCGTGAAGAGCAGGAATTGAGCAACATTGATTTGCTCTAACCAAACCGCCCCGGCTGCGGTTGAGGCCGTTATGGTTGCCAGTACCAGCGCGCCATTGATCACCAGGAGGACGCACGAAATCAGTGCTGAACCCAGCGTGGTTAAGCAGCCACCGAACACGGCAAGAGCTCGCCAATTCGATTCTTGTGGGGTCGGGTGATCCTGGTTGGCTTGTTTGCTGCCGGTCGTATCGAGCGATGATGACAACCGAGTGCGCTCCTGGGAAAAGACCTGTGTGTGCGGCCGCAGTGTATCAATACGTCAGCAAAGCGTGGTGATTGACTGCAACGGACCAAGCGGCCTCAGCGGACAGACTTTCTGTGGGGGACTGTCGTGAGGTGAAACTCGTGGACTATTATTTTTCAAAGGTAGTCAGTGTCGTTTCGCCCTTCGATGCGCTCGCATGAAACGAGAATCTCCAGCAACGGAAGCGAACCCCACTCGTAGCGAACCAGCTCGATTGCCCCAACGCGTTCGGGCTGAGTCGATCATTTGGCCCGGCCACTGGATTGTGGTAGCGACGGTCAGTCTCGCGATCGCGTCGTTTTGGCTGGGTCGCCTCTGGAGTAGCGCTCCCTGGGTCGTATCCGTTGCTGCACTGCTGTGCTTTCTGATCGGTACTGCCGCAATGGCCGCTTGGATGCGGCGGCTTGAGGATCGATGGCAAGAGCAACGGAATCGGACGCTTCAGGATGCTCAATCCGAAGTCGATCAATTACATCATCGCTGGCGGCTCTTGCATGATGAATCGCGTCAGAACGCCTCCGCCTTGTTGCAGTTGGTTGATGGCGTGGTCGTACTTTCGCCAAACGAGACGATTTTATTGATCAATCCTTCGGCGATACGCTTGCTGGATCTCAAGCGACGCGATGATTTGGTCGGTCGATCGTTCACCGAGCTGGTGCGATTGCCAGAGCTTGTCGAAGTCATTCGCAACGTGGTCTCAGAACATCACACGCAGGAAATCTCGGTTGATTTCCAGCACGACGGCGGTATCCGACCAATTCGCGTGCGGGTGGATCGAATCGATGCGGGTACCCAACAAAATCTTCAACTCTGTCTGCGTGATGAAACGGAACCACGACGGGTTGAAGAGATGCGTCGTGAATTTGTCGCCAACGTTTCCCATGAGTTGAAGACGCCGCTAGCGGCGATCAAGGGATATGCTGAAACAATCGATCTGGCGATCGACGATGATCCGGACACTGCCAAACATTTTCTGCGACAAATCACGGTGCAGTGTTTGCGGCTGGAACGTTTGGTGTTTGACATGATGAGGTTGGCCAAGGCCCAAACCGGTCGCGATCACCTGAATCTGGCAAGCGTCGCCCTGTCTGAGATCATTGAGGAGTCTGTTCGGGTTTACGAACCGGTTGCGATTGCAGGTGATCTTTCATTGCAATGGTTGATGCCGACCGAACCTTGTAAGGTTCTGGCCGATCGAGAAGCCGTGCTGACGATTGCCAATAATTTGATTGGCAATGCGGTGCGATACACGTCACCCGGTGGTGACATTCGTGTTTCGTTACAACGTGATAGTCAGTATTGGTGTTTAAGCGTTGCCGACACCGGTGAAGGCATCGCGGAAGACGACCAGCAGCGGATCTTTGAACGGTTCTATCGCGGCACCCGAAGTACAGAATCGCCGACGAGCAGTACGGGACTCGGACTTGCGATCGTGAAGCATCTCGCACAAGCCCTCGGTGGCAGTGTTCGCGTTGATAGTAAGTTGGGATACGGTTCCACGTTTGAAGTGCGTCTTCCGATTGGTTTGCCTGTGGCGGACCTCGGGCCATCAAAAAACACTGCACCATCGATTGATGCTCGGCTTCATGGCGTGGAAGCAAATGATGCTGGCGCGAGCGAGGTGACCTTGCCTACAATCACCTCGCGTGATGCCCAATCAAGCGACCTGCTATCGACCGCTGCGGGGAACCATTCCGCAACCGTCGAGACGACATCGATGACACAGGCGGTTGAATGACCGAAGCCCTGTCTGATTCACGTTTGGTTGGGCTGCTCCGCCGAGTGATGCGAGACGCAAAGAGTTTGTATCAGAGTTGCGGCAAGACAATGGTGCAGCATTATCCCACGATGCTCGAATCATCTGGGTCGGCTGAGTCATTCGAAACGCTGATGGACGACCTTCATCGCGGATTGTTGATCAAGGTCTATGTCACGATGGTACGTGCCGACCAGCGTTGGACTGGGCCGGAGAAACGCGTTGCGGCCGTCATGATTGAGTATCTGTGGGGCCACGAGCTGCGTGGCCAGGACCTTCGCGATGCGGCCACGGAACTATTCCAGCAATCCGACGCATTATCGTGGCCAGCGTTGGTGGCGCCGTTCGTTCGTTACACGCCACTGGCCAATGCGAGGGCCCGCGTTGAGACGGTTGTGATGCGTTTGGCAAATCTTGTTGCCAAGTGCGATGGGCAAACCATTCCTGAAGAGTCTGAAGCGTTGCATTCGCTTCAGCATGAACTCAGCAATGCGTTGCATCCCGATGATCCACTTTTGGTACTGCCACCGCACAGTATCGCGGGAACGCTGTCGGCTGGAATGCGTGGCGGTGAGAGTGGTAATGGTGATGCGTCCAGAACTTCTGACAGCACCGGGCGTCAAACAACTCAGACGCAGGCTCGACCCTTGGGCACTTCATCAACCCGGGCCAGCGCGACTGCTGAGAATGGAACCTCGTCGCATCGTAATGCCACTGAAGTGAATGACGAAACGGAGGCTGAAAGTCGCCAGCGGCGATTCGATGTCGCGATGACTCAATTGGAAGAATTAATCGGGCTCGACTCGGTGAAGCAACGTATCCGTAGCTACGCCAATTTTCTGCGATTGCAAAAGCAACGTCAGCAGGCTGGCTTGAACACGATGCCTATCAGTTTGCACATGACCTTTGTGGGCAATCCGGGAACCGGCAAGACCACGGTGGCACGTATCGTGGGGCAGCTGTTGGGCGGAATGGGCACGCTGGCCAGCGGGCACGTTGTGGAAACCGATCGATCCGGTCTGGTTGCCGAGTACGCCGGACAAACCGCAACGAAAACCAATAAAATCTGTGACTCAGCGCTCGATGGCATTTTGTTTGTCGACGAAGCGTACAGTTTGATCGATTCGTCGGGCGACGATGCCTATGGTCGTGAAGCGATTCAGACACTGCTGAAACGCATGGAAGATGATCGTGACCGTATGGCAGTCATCTTGGCTGGCTATCGTGATGAGATGCAAAGCATGATTCGAACCAATCCTGGGTTGTCGTCACGAGTCAACGCTACGATTGAATTTGAGGATTACGCACCACAACAGCTCGGTGAGATTTTTGGTTTGCTTTGTTCGCAAAATCAATATCGCTTGCCCGCTGGTGCGAGGCATCGACTGCTAATCGGTTTCGATGAATTGCACCGCAATCGCGACCGGCATTTTGGCAATGGCCGATTGGTCCGCAACGCATTCGAAGATAGTGTTCGGCGGTTGGCTGACCGTGTGGCCGATGTGACGCACTTGAGCGAAGAACTCTTGACCACTTTGACCGCTGATGACGTGCGGATGCCAGGCATTCCACCATCAAAGCTGGACAACCTGATCAAACAAGATCATCGACTGCGACGCATGTGCAGCGATTGTGGGAAGACGATGTCAATTGCATCATCGTCACTGGGCCGACGCGTCCGTTGCCCACACTGCAATACAAAACAAGCAGCCGCGTGGGCGTCAGTTGACCGCAATTGATGCTGTCGGTGAGCGCGGTCGAGCGCGATGCGACACAGTGATTTCGTCAGCTAGACCCTCGCCGATCCAGGACCTGTTTCGCAAGTTAGTCCCGATAAAACGTTAGTTGCCGTTCTAATGCTGCCTAGAAATATCACGTTGATCACAACGGCCTGTTTGGTCTGCACGGCGTGCTATGTCCTGCACCGTCGTACTCGAACGGCGATCATTGTGGGCGAAGCAATGGATTTGATAGATCGGATGTATGTCGAGCCGGTCCAATCCAAAGACTTGCTCAACGCGGCCTTGTCCGGCATGACGCAAACGCTGGATCCCAATTCGGAGTTCATCGCACCACGACAGTACACATCGTTTCAAAGCAGCATTGAACAGGAATTTGCGGGTATTGGAATCTACATTGCTGCGGGTGTGATCGACGATGCGACGGGCAATCGCGGTCCCGTGCGTGTGATCACACCATTGGTTGGATCGCCTGCGTTGGAAGCGGGTTTGCTTCCTGGTGACGAGATCATCAAGGTCGATGGGGAAGATGTCTCCGGGCTCGACATCGAAGCGATGAGCGAGCGGCTGCGTGGACCGATTGGAACACGCGTTCAAGTCGATGTTCGACGTAAGGACTCCAATGGCACCGACGATCGCAACGTCGTTGAAGACGATGATGCGACGCTAGAGATCGTCACCCTGACCGTGCTTCGTGACACGATTGAGCTTGAGTCGGTGATCGGCGATTACCGGGATGAAAACAATGAATGGGTTTATCGTCTCCAGTCGCATCCTGAGATTGCATATGTGCGTTTGACTAGCTTTGGCGACAAGACCGTCAAGGAGTTGGAACGCGTGCTGCAAAATGTCAATCCGAACTTGGACGGCCTCATTCTTGATCTGCGGGGCAACGGTGGCGGGTTACTCGATGCTGCCGTCGAGGTCAGTGATATGTTTTTGACCGAGGGGAAGATTGTTTCCACCAGAGTTCGCGGTGGTCGGCTGGAGAAAGAGAATTTTGCAACTGAGGCGACGTTGGTTGACATCAAGCAGTCGGTGGCCGTGCTCATTGATGGTAATTCAGCCAGTGCTAGCGAAATCGTCGCCGCCGCGCTTCAGGACAACGATCGGGCAACCATCATTGGCGAGCGCAGTTTTGGAAAAGGAACCGTTCAGCAAATATTGCCGTTGCAATATGGACGCAGCGCCCTGCGGCTAACTGTCGCCAAGTACCTGCGACCCAATGGACGTAACATCCATCGTGATCCAGACGATGACGAACAAGATGATTGGGGTGTTCGTCCCAATCCCGGATATGAGATTTCGATCAAACCCGAGGTGATGGCTCGACTTCAGCAACTCTGGCAACAGTCGTCCTATCCATCATTAAGACAAGACTCTTTCCGCACCGCCGACCTGGTGCCTGTGACCAGTGACGCTTCGGCGAATGATACCAATCCAACTCCGCAAAATGCAGCAGTGATCCCCGATGGCGCGACAGCATGGGATCTCGATTCGGTGCTGCAAAAGGCTGTTGAGGTCGTTGCTGGCTCCAACTCGACGGTCGGTGATGTACCAGCTTCCGTTGTGCCGGTGCCTTCAAACGCTGACGCTGCGGCAAACAAAAAACGCCGACCACGTGAGCGGGATCACGTGGCCGGCGTCTGAGGCGTGATGGTTAGATCCTAAGACCTACACCAATTCTTTTTTCGCTCCGACGAGCGTTCGCAGTCGTTCGGCCAACAAGTGGGCATCGAACGGCTTTTTAAATGTTTCGTTGATGCTGCTGCGGTCAAAACTCATCGGTTGACCATCATCAGGCAGCAGTGCAATCAGAACGATGTCCGTGAAGTCGATGTTCTTTCGCAGATTCTGACAAATCTGAACGGCTTCGATCTTTCCAATTGAAAAATCGACAATGATGCAATCGGGATTGAAACTCTCCGCTTGGATCCCCGCTTCAAAACCGCTGGCGGCCACGGCGACCTTGAACGATTTTTCCGGTGGGAGCTCTCGCTTGAGATTCTCAATCAAGACCTGATCTTGAGCAACGATCAAACACTTTGCCATTGCCTCGTCCTCAAGATCGCCCAGCGGCATGCCGTGCTCTTTGAGGAACTTGATCAGGTATTCGCGTGGAATTCGCCGGTCCTGAGAGCCGGGAATTCGGTAGCCTTTCAAACGCCCCGAATCGAACCATTTGCTAACGGTTCGGGGAGCAACCTTACAGATCTTGGCGACCTGTCCAGTTGTGAAGACCTTCATACTAGGTACTCCAAAACGCCTCGTAAATTTTTTCCCTGGATTGGATGGAGCGTCGGTAACCATCCAATCGTTGGTCCTGGGTTCACCGTCGTCGATCGATTCATGTCCCGCCATACCTCGGTGGGTCGTGGCAGCGGTTCAATGATTCGTCGTCTTCGATGCTGGGTCTGGACCAGCCGGCTTGCATCCTGCTGAACGCAATGCCGAATCGGGATCCTCGCGGTACAAATTGTTTAGTTTCAGTTTGGTGACCCAACGGGTCGTTGCCGCATGGGCAATGCGGCAGGCGAGGGAATGATCTCAGACGCGATCGATCGCATCACTCGAGTGAAGATCTCGCGTCTGGAAGAATCCCACCGGCGTCATGAAACGCATTCGGCGGCTACTCCAAATTCGAAATCAGCGGTCGAGTTGGATCGACAGCCACAACGTGGCGTCAGTCGAATTCGTCATTGCCATCAGCAAGGATCGTGTGCGACCCTCGATCGACCACCCATCGCTTATAGAAGCGCTGGAAAGCCATGTCGCGGTGGCGTAACACCGCGGGCAATAACGAAATCAAGTGATTCCAATTCGTTGTGTTTCCCAGAATCCCCCCTGGGTGGAATTGGCACTTAGACTGCAATCAATTGCTGACGAGGTCCGTAGTGCTTCCTTCCGAGACTTAATGTCGTGTAAAACCGGGTCAGGTCTTTAATGCGTTTCAGCAGGAACAACCACTATCAGCCAATCGGGACGTTGAATCATCGCCACCCGGCGTCAGGACACGGAGTGGCTGTGTCGTCATCGGCTTGATTACGCGGAGACGGGTGCCTGGTCATCATGTTGTCGCGGTCGGTTCTGCGTGCGGACCTAATAGACGTCCTCGCAATGCCCGTTGTTCCGATCCGACCGCCACGACACGAAAATTCGCACCTGGAGTTTTGATGGCATCCACGCACTTCAGTCCGGACGGCAGTGCCCGCATGGTTGATGTCTCGGAAAAGTCCGTGACTCGGCGTGTGGCCAAAGCGACAGCGATTGTTGCCATGTCACATGCGGCGGTTCGGCAGATTCAAGATGCGTCAGCGAAGAAAGGTGATGTGCTTGGCATCGCACGCATTGCTGGAATCAATGCGACAAAATGGACGGCGATGTTGATTCCGCTCTGCCATGCCATCCCAATCGAACAGGCCACGATCGATTTCAGCTGGATCAAACCAGCCGAGGGTGGTCCGTCGCATGTTTCGCCGAGTTCGGAGGCGATTTCAGTTCAGTCGCAACACCTGTCGGGCGGAGCGGAAGATGGACCGGAAATGCTGAAAATTACAGCGCTGACGACCACAACCGGCAAAACGGGCGTTGAGATGGAAGCCTACACAGCCGCTTGCGTTGCGGCATTAACGGTCGTCGACATGCTGAAGTCGGTCGACCGATCCATTGAAGTTCGCAACATCCAGCTAGACCACAAATCTGGGGGGCAGTCAGGCAGTTTTCAACGAAGTTAACGATGCGACACGACTGGGGTTGCGTCTGAATCTTTGCGACCGGTCTAGTTGAGTAGGAGGCGGTTGGAGCAGCCCTTTTGTATTGCCTGGATTCACACGAGACGCGACCATGGATCGCACGACCGCGACACAGTCAACTTCAGCGGTAATCGCATCAAATCGCCGAACGCCCAGTCACGATCAGATGAGTTCCGCAACTGCTGCGATTGACCGTTCCAAGCAGACGGCGTCGACAAAGCAAACGGAATCGTTGCGGGAGATTTATGCTCCGATTACCAAATGGTTGACTCACGTTAATGAACGGCTCAGTCGCGAACTGCAGTCGCAATATGAGGCGCTCCGCCCGGTCCTGCACCACGGCACACAGCTGGGTGGCAAGCGGCTGCGACCCGCATTGCTGCTATTGGCCGCTGAGGCTGTCTCCGCTGATCGCCGCGCCGACGCACACGCTAACCGAGCATCCGACTCGATCACGGACGATCACGTTGTGATGGCGACGGTCGTTGAAATGGTCCACACGGCGACGCTGATCCATGATGATGTGCTTGATCAAGCGATGACGCGTCGTCATGTTCCCACGATCAACGCTCGGTGGGACTCAGATACCAGTCTGCTTTTGGGCGACTACCTCTTCGCACAAAGCTTTCAGCTTGCCGCAACGCTGCCTTCCACTCGTGCTTGCCGATGGGTAGGTGGAGCCGCACGGTCTGTCTGTGAAGGTGAGTTGCGTCAGGTGCTTTCCCGAGACTGGTTGGATATGGACGAGGAAACGTATCTCGACATGCTGCGGGGAAAGACCGCTGAGCTGACGCGAGTTTCATGTCAACTGGGTGCGGATCTATCAGGCGGTAATGAGGACCAAATCGCTGCACTCGGGACGTTCGGCAACGACCTTGGCATTGCTTTCCAAATTGTCGACGACGTACTGGATTTGTGGGGTGACGATGATCACGTTGGCAAGACCCTCGGGTCGGATCTCATGCAGGGCAAGCTCACATTGCCATTGATCCATCTCTTGCGAAGTCAAGATTCGAGCATCGCGTCCCGGGCATTGCGAGCATTGCGATTGCCTCCTCATGCCCGGTTGGATGCCATTATGCCATTGTTGAAGCAAACCAACGCTGCTAGCTACGCATCCAAAGTTGCTGATTCGTATCGCGACTCAGCCATTCGGGCTATTGATGGATTAGCAGACAGCGATGCTAAGCGTTCTCTGGTCGCGATCGCTGAATTCAGCGTGCGACGTCGCTTTTAGTTTTCAAGCGGTTCGATGCTTGTTTTCAGAAGCCGATCGGCGTTGGCAGGTCCACCCTGTGCCCCTCGGCGGGCCTTGGCAACGCCGACCGGTTGTGTTTGCTAGCAGTAGATGGCCGCAATGACGGCATCATTGCACAGCACATCTAAGATCGACCGATCATGACATCAGCTTCATAGGACTTACCGCAAAATGTCTCTGTCGGGTGAATTGGCCCACTGAGCAAGTTCATGGCGTCGATGGGAGATCATCAGAGGATCTGCTTGGCCGCGTCTACCCGGTGGACTGTCAAATCGCTATTGTGTCCGCGCAGTACAACGCACGTAAGAAGCGAGCTCAGCGTTCATCTTTGGTGCTATCGGAACGACTGATGCGATGGCGATCGCCCAGGTGGTGGAATTGGCAGACACAGGGGACTTAAAATCCCCCGGCCGTTAAGGCTGTG
>JBCCJB010000043.1:0-16656 GCA_039028015.1 Planctomycetota bacterium | reverse complement strand
TTGTGTGCTTGGGAATCAAGTCATTGTTTCGGCCTCCCCGACGATTTGGCGATTCACGGATGAGGACGGTGATGACGTTCCCGATTCCAAGGTGGCTTTGTTCACCGAAACGGGCGATCCGCAACATGACCATTCGGCCCACTCATTCCTGTTTGGTCCCGATGGCAAGCTGCTTTGGAATTTCGGCAACACCGGACGACAAGTCAAAGATGCCGATGGCGAGCTAGTGATTGACATTCATGGACGTTCCATCGTCGATGATGGTCAGCCGTTTTACGGCGGCATGCCGTTTCGCTGCGACCTGGACGGAAGCCATTTCGAGGTGCTGGCACACAATTTCCGTAACAACTGGGAAACGACCATTGATTCCTTTGGGACGCTGTGGCAAAGCGACAACGATGACGATGGCAATCGCGGGACACGGATCAACTACGTCATGCAGCATGGCAATTATGGGTATCGAGACGAGTTGACCGGTGCCGGTTGGCGCGACAGTCGTATCACGATGGAAGAAACGATTCCTGAACGTCACTGGCATCTCAACGATCCCGGTGTGGTGCCCAATCTGTTGCAAACCGGAGCGGGATCTCCATCAGGGATTTGCTTCTATGAAGGTTCGCTTTTACCAGAGCGATTTCATAATCAAATGATTCATGCCGAGCCCGGGGCGAACGTGGTGCGGGCTTATCCAGTTCGTCCAGACGGTGCGGGCTACACCGCATCGATCGAACCAATCATCACCGGCGTCGATGATCCCTGGTTTCGTCCGGCTGACGTTTGTGTGGCACCCGATGGATCATTGTTCGTCACCGATTGGTACGACCCAGGTGTGGGCGGACATCGTCAAGGCGATAGCGATCGCGGACGGCTATTTCGAGTGGCTCCACCGGGTACGCCCTATCGCACACCAAGCTTCGACTTCTCGACGCCCAGCGGATGCGTTTCAGCGCTCGAAAATCCGAACCTGAGCGTTCGGTTTATGGCTTGGCAGGGTCTGCAGCGACTCGGAGCAGAAGCGATCGATGATTTATGGACCATGACACGTCACGAGAATCCTCGCTTTCGAGCGCGGGCCTTTTGGGTACTCGGCAAGATGGACGGGCTTGGCAGTGAGGTTGTTGCTACGGCAATGGGGCAAGCTGACCCGGACTTGCGTGTCATGGCCATCCGTTTGGCGACACAACTTTCCATGTCGGCCGCCGACGTTTGTGGTGATTTAGCAACGGACCCATCGGCAGCGGTCCGTCGCGAGTTGGCTCTGGCACTTCGATTTGATCAATCGGACCAGATGCCGTTCGTTTGGGCGACACTGGCGGCCCAACATGATGGTCGAGATCGGTGGTATCTCGAAGCGCTCGGGATTGGTTCGGATTTGAGAAGCGATGCGTGTTTCGACGCTTGGATGTCGCGAGTCGATGGTCAGTGGAATACGCCGGCTGGACATGACATTGTTTGGCGAGTCCGGAGTGATGCGGCAGCTGAAAAATTGGTTGAGTTGATTGCGGATCCTGCGACCACGATTGATCAAACCAATCGCTATTTCAGATCGCTGGAATACCACGACGACGATGTGCGTTCAGAGGCACTGATGCGATTAATCCGCAATGCTGGGATGGCTTCAACACGAAGCCAAGCCGTCAATGATGCGGTCACAGTGCGAGCCATTGAACGGTCCGATAGCTTGAACCTGGCCAAGTATCCCGATGCCGAGTTAGCTGTCGCGCGGCACATCGATCGACGGGTGGGAAAGAAAGACTTCATGGAATTGGTACGTCGCTTTAACCCACGTGGCATTGAACCGAGTTTGCAGGCAACACTGATCGACCAACGCGATGACACGCTGTCGCTTCGCGCCCTTGCGATGCTATTGCGTCGTGATACTGGCTCATCCGGCATCGGGCATTTGATTCGAAATCGAGATCTTCAGGAGGCCTCGCGAATCATTCGTTTGCTGGGCGTCACTGGCAGTTCGGCGGCACTGGTGTTGCTGAACGAAATCGTGACGGATTCGAAGCTGTCGTATCCGCTTCGGTCAGCGTCTGTCAAAGCGTTGGCATCGAGTAATGTCGGTGCATCCAAGCTATTGGATCTTGCCGAGACGGAGCGATTGGCTGCTGATCTGCGACTACTCGCCGGTGGCTTGCTGATCAAATCCGAAGACAATGCGGTTATCGCACGTGCGAACCAAGCGTTACCACTGCCCAAGGCGGTTGATCGCGTTCCATTGGCTCCGCTGGATGAATTGGTCCAAATGACCGGTGACATCTCGCACGGTGCCGAATTGTTCCGCACCACGGCAACGTGTGGCAATTGCCATCTGGTGCATGGTCAAGGCAAGGAAGTCGGACCGGATCTAACCGAGATTGGTTCCAAGCTCTCGCGGGAATCCATGTTCACAGCGATTCTGGCGCCGAGTGCCGGTATCAGTCACAACTATGAAAATCACATCGCACTTTTGGAAAGCGGTCGAATCATCAATGGCCTGTTGATCTCGCAAACCGAGGATCGCGTGATCCTACGGTCGGCGGATGCGATTGATATGGAGATCGAACGTGATGAGATACTGGAAATGAAGAAGAGTGAGAAATCGATCATGCCTGAAAATCTTCATCACACCACAGATCAACAAGGCTTGGTTGATCTCGTCGAGTACCTGATGACGCTGAAAAAGAACGAAGCCTAGGTGGACAGCGCCACTTTGGATTAGCCGCGGTTTTCGCGGGCTAAACCGTGGCTAGCGCCAAGACGGCTAATACGCTCGGTAATGCCATGAAACATTGTGTTTTCCATCCAAAGTGGCGATGTCCAGGTAGGAGCGGGAATCTATCGGTCGAAGCGTGCGGGCTATCTGCCCGAATCCTATTTACCCGATTCGCTCGATGCACCTATTAGATATTCACCTCCTTCGGCAATCTGGTCGTCAACGTCGGCCACATCAATAAATACAATCGTTGTTGGGCCGCTGATCACTTTGCCTGATTGCTTGCCATCTGGAATCGCAGGGAAATGTCATTGCAACGTTGCCACAGCAACGACGGTGGCCGCGCGTTCAGGCGGGCGTCTCGGACAAATCTGCCTCGACGATGTTTTCGGCGAAGTCCTTGTATGCAGCACCGATTTGTTTGGCCATTGAGTCAGGCCAAGCGTGAAATGTGCCCTCGGCAACCGCGTCGAAGATGGCTTGGGCGACCAAGGAGGGTGGCTCGGCGATGGCGGCAAGATCCTCATCGGCCTTGATCATGTCCGTCTTAATTGGCCCGGGATGCACGCTGACGACATGCGTGCCCTGATCACGCAGTGTTTCCCGTAGACCCTGTGTGACCGAGTAGCTGGCCGCTTTCGATGCGGAATAAGTCGTGAATTGTCCAAACGTTTTGACTGAAACCACGCTGTTCAATTGCACCAAAGCGCCGCCACCGTTGGCTTTTAGAACTGGCGCGAACGCTTGCGCCACGCGAACGAGGCCAAAAACGTTGACATCAAACTCAAACGCAAGCGATTTCATCGCATCCGCATCGATCGCACTCGTTGTCGTCAGAACGCCCGCATTGTTGACCACGACGTCCACATCGCTAGCGGTTTCGGCTGCTTTTTTCACGGAGACGTCATCCGTGATGTCCACTTGGATGGGCACAACGCGATCGCCAAACTCCTCGACCAACGAATCGGCCGATTCAAGCTGCCTGACGGCTGCATAAACCTTTTGAGCTCCGCGGCTGAGTGCTTGTTCGACAATCGTCCGCCCAATTCCACGATTGGCACCGGTCACCAAGACAGTTTTGTTCTCGAGAGAAAAAGTCATCGTTATTCCTTGTTTGAGGGTGTTTCCGCCACGCATGGTGGCTTTCGATAAGGGTTACCAGCTCGTTCATGAAACCTTACAGCCGTCGGAACAAAAAAACTGTCATTTGTTGTCCGAATTGGATCGGTCCCTAATCGAATTCAAATGTCCGCCAGGTCGCTTCACCCGTACTGGTGTTGAGTGACCGAACGGTCCAACGCTGGGCGCGTCCGACAGGACCTGAAGA
Source organism: Planctomycetota bacterium (assembly GCA_039028015.1). Lineage (GTDB taxonomy): Bacteria > Planctomycetota > Planctomycetia > Pirellulales > Pirellulaceae > Rhodopirellula. The sequence goes on along the minus strand of JBCCJB010000043.1, from coordinate 12,628 downwards.
CTCTGACCAGAGTGAGAACGAATCGGATTGGTTGCCGAGTCGCTCGATCAGTTGATTTCGGTTGCTGGCATTGGTCACGGTTTGTTGCAGAATCAATTCGATATCGGAAAGCGTTGATGTGCCCATGCGATCGACGATGCGGCGTGCGAGTCCCGATTGAACGACGCTGCGAGCGGTGGCAACGATCGTTTCATCAGACGCTCGCCACACGTTCAGCTTTGCTCCGCCGAATAACGTCACATGCTGCGTCCACTGGGCGAGCATTCGGACGCGGCTGCCTTGGTTCTGAAGTTGGGCAAGGTCAATCACATCACCCCAACTGGCAAAGGCGGGAGCTCGTGCGATGGCGCTGCGCACGGATTCCGCTTCCGATGGATTATCGCTGCCGGATGGATCGGCATCGGATGGGTCGTCGAGTCCGAATCGTGACCCACGTCGCCTGGCGTCGGCTGCGGTTTCGTCATTGAGGGATCCTCGTGATGGTCGCAGGTCCACCGGTGCGAGCAAATTCAATCCCGCGACGTCGCTCAACGTTTGCCTTACTTCGGATTGGCCGTCCAAGTCATAAATGCGATTGAGATCGGCTTTGGCGGATTCGTCGGCAAGAATAAGCGCGAAGGAGTGATTTTCCAGCTGGATTTGGCCGGTGATTTGGTGCGGCCTCGCTTGGCGAGTTCCAAACGAGCGATTTGATGACGCATCGCTTTGGTCGAAGATCAACTCGGCGACGGGCAGGATGGCGGTTTCGCAGCTGAGACATCCCCAACGTTGTTGGAGTTGAAACTCGGCAGCCAGTGCCATTCTTTGCATACGCGAAGTCGTCGTTGCGATTTGAATCAATGAGGTTGCCAAGAGAATCAAGGCCACCATCACGATCAACAGCAACACGCCCGAATCGCCACGCTTTGAGATTGTCGTCGTGTCTTTGTCTGACATGACTTAATCTTCTGGATGGTGAAAGATGGTCGTATTGATCAAAGGTTTGCCGTCATCACCCAATATCATAATTTGCAGACTCGGCGGCATCATCGGACCGCCATTGTCCCTATTGTCTAATTGCCACGTGTCGACATCAGCGATTTCGGGCAATGCGTCGGCATAATCACTATCGAGCAATAATCGGGCGGCTCCCGGCATGACGGGTTCCCACTCGATTTGAACGTCATTGCGGCTCGTTGGTCGAAGGGTTTCACGAACAAGCCAGAATGGATTGGTCGTCGTTTCAAGTTCGAGTTTCAGACGCTGTTGCACATCGGCGACCGGGACAATTCGATATGACACTGCTGCGTCGCGCTGCGTCGTCGTCAGGGTGTCCGGATTGCGATCAATGGCACCCCGAAGCCAAAACCCGGTCGGCAAGCGCCCCATCGATGTGGCGGCCAGCACATCACGCCGCAATTGCTCGACCACCATGGTTGGCATAGTCGCTTGTTGTGTGAATTGGTCGGCCGCATTGAGAATCGTTGTGCTACGACGAATCAAAGTGATGAAAGCGACCATCAACAAACTAGCTAAGGCTAAAGCCACGACCAATTCGATCAGGGTCATCGCAACCCAAGTACGGCGGTTCGAGCTCGAGCGAATTGGATGCACGAAAACGATCTAACCTCCAAGCGGTGGCAATGCGTTACGCGTCCGGCGTTTCTGTAGCGGCCGGACATAGGAAACCGCAACGACAGGTTTGACCATTTCCCGGCGTGAATCCGAACGAGTTGACGTGCGAAATATTTCCAGCCGCATCACGGCAACGGGGACCTCGCACAGTGCTTGTGTTTTCACCCAACGCGTTTGGTAAGACCATTCCGACGGTGCCGGAAGCGTGCCCACGACCACGGACGGCAAGCCATCGGACGACGCATGCCACGCGGTCAACAAACGATCGGCAATTTTGATCGCTTCGGACCGTTGGCTCGCGTTAGCCAGTGCCACTTGATAGCTCGACAAGGCAGTCAAACAGGACACGAGCAGACCTGCCATCAATACCAACGCTGCAATCACCTCAATCAAGGTGAATGCTTGCGTCGGCCCCGTCCCGCAAGTGGGTTGACTCACGATTGAAGGATTCGGCGTCGATTGACTCGTGAACGCATTTTGTCGTTGTGGAAGCATCACTGGATCCATCGACCAGTCATTCCGATCACGCAGGATACCGGTCCCACATTGCTTTCGTCATCTGTTGTCTCAGCTCCAACGCGCCAACGCATTCGGATCGTCGGTGATTGTCCCGACACACCAATGGGAACGATCGGGCTGTTGATCCATTGATTACGTTTCCAAACGTCGACATCGACAAGTTGCAATCCAGCTGGAAGCCGAATGTTTCGACCCGTCAACAAAAAACGCATGGTTTGGTCGGTTGGCTCCCAGATCCAAGCTCCAGGTCGGTCGATGAGTCGAGCTTGCTCACGCTCAGCAAAGTCAGCTGCCTGCATCGCCGAGAGTGTGCGCTGGAATGTTGATTGCAACAGCGGCCGACGAACCGAGATCAATGCGATCGATGCAGCCAGCCCAAGCAGCATCACGACGACGATCAGTTCGATCAACGAGAATCCACTTATGCGGCTTCGGCGAGCTTGATAGTCCCAGCACATCATCGAACGCATTGTAAGTGGTTTTGAACGGAAGCGGATTGCCCAATCGGATGGTATGCTCGCGAGATGGATTTCATCGAACAACAACTCTCCCAGACCACTCGAGGAAAAGAAGCACGACGGATCATTGACGCGTTAAGCCGTGCTGGTTTCCAAGCGGTATTAGCGGGCGGTTGCGTGCGCGATGGTTTGCTTGGCCGAAGGCCAAAAGACTTTGACGTGGCGACGGATGCCACGCCCGATGCGGTCCGACGTTTGTTCGGTCATCGCAGCACGCTGGCGTTTGGAGCTTCCTTTGGCGTGATTGGAGTGCTGCCTTCCCGAGCGGATCGTCGCGATGAATCCGATACGATCGAGCCCACGGAAGTGGCCACGTTTCGCGCTGATGGTGAGTACCTCGATGGGCGGCGGCCCGACGCGGTCACCTTTGGCGACGCTCAGGCCGATGCTCAGCGTCGTGACTTCACGATCAATGGCATGTTCTATGATCCGCAGACCTCGTCCGTCATCGACCATGTCGGTGGCCAGCAAGATTTAGCGGACCGAAGATTGCGAACGATTGGTGATCCGGCGGCTCGATTTGATGAGGACAAGCTTCGCATGCTCCGCGCGGTGCGTTTTGCGACGATTTTGGGATTCGATCTTGATGCTGAAACGGCGAAGGCCATCCGCAAGCATGCCGATTCGATGTCGATCGTGAGCGGTGAACGCATCGGTGCCGAGATGGTTCGCGTTCTGATGCATCCTCGCGTTGTTGATGGTCTGTCACTGTTGATTGATGTGAATTTGCATCGGTGTGTGTGGCCGCACTTGGATTCGGCGTCGCTGCCACGAATACAGCAAAATTTGAATCGTCTTGATGGTTGGTCTTTCGAAGTCGCGATGGCGGTGATCTGTGATGCTGTGTCAGGGAACAATGATGCCGCGTCGGAACTGGCACGCAAAATGGCTCGCGAGCGACTCAAAGCATGGCGACGCTCGGGTGCGGAAAGCCGGGCTGTGGACGCCGCCTTGCGTGATGCTGCTTTTATCGCAGCGTGCTGTGACCTTTCTTGGTCGCAGCTTCAGCCGCGATTGATTGATCGAGATTGTGAGGTCACTCTTGATGTTGCTGTCGCTATTTATGGATTGACCGAAGGTATCCAACGTGCCCGACGTGAACGCGAACGAGATCCAGACTCATTGAATCCCCAGCCATTGCTAACGGGCGACGATTTGGTGTCGCTAGGTCATCGCCCCAATGCTCACTTCAAAGATTGGCTAACACGTGCCCGGGTATTGCAGCTGGATGGCTTGGCAAACACAAAGACGCAAGTGATCGAGCAGTTGAATTTGCCCGAACCGGATTGAGCAACCGCCCAGTTGAGCAACTGCCCCGTTAAGCAACTGCCCCGTTGAGCAACTGCCCCGTTGAGCAACTGCCCAGTGCGGCACCCACTTGCCATAGCCACCTGTGTTGATGGTGATCGGTCAGCCAAGTTTCGGCAACTGATCTAAAATCGAACGCAAGACTTGTGACACTTGTTCGGCCAGATCCGAATCTTGGCTGCGTCCCACGATGTAAACGACAAAGGTCAGATAGATCAGTAGCAGTAAGGCTGCTTTGTGCTTTCGCATTTCGACGTACGCTGAACCATCTGGCATGACGCCGCGTCGCCCGAGGTAATAAATCAAGAAACCAACGACGGTCAGCCCAAGTAAAAGCAATCGCAATTCGCCACTTTGAGCGGCCACCTCAGGAGCCATCTCAATGGGTCCATGGATCAACGTGAACATGAACAGCGGAAAACCGAGAGCGAATCCGATATCAAAGATGTTGCTTCCCAGTGCATTGGCAACCGCATCGTCGTAGTCCCCATCGCGAGCATCGCGAATGGAGATCACCGTATCCGGAACGCTGGTGGCCATCGAAGCAAAAATCACGGCGACAAACATCGCTGGCATACCCAAACCTTCCAGCTGCCAGCCAAAAATGACGTACGACGGATGAGCGACGTTGGCGGGACCGCTGCCTAACCATTCACACGCGAACACCAGCAGATAGCAAGCGGCACCAATAACGGTGGTGGAAACCAACAAAAGGCCCCAACCGTTCCACGTTTCGTTCTTGATTTGCTGTCGATGATGATCGCGAACCATCCACCTTTCTAAGTCCAGCACCGGTCCGCCGGACAGCCAGTAGAACAAGCGGCCAACAAAACCGGGCGGATGCGAGGCATCTTCTTGTTCAGGAATCGTTTCATCATCCGCGTTGGCAGCCAATGAAAGATTGGGAGTTCGTTTCATCGTGGTCCACATGACCACCATGTAAACACCGTACAGCATCATAAGCACAAAGCCTTGCCACCAATGAAGCGCGTCACCGTTGATCAAAACGATCAAAACGATCTCGCACAAAATCAACGTGATGCCATCGCGGCGAAGCACTTTGGTGGACACGTTGACTGAATCGACTTGTTTACCCGCGATAACAAAGCCCACCACACTTAGGATGCAAGCTGCTGGGATGATCATGCCGTTGAATAAGGCACTGCCCGCCGTCGTTCCGATGCCGACGGAAAAGCCTTCGCGGTCTGAAAGAACAAACAACGCAATTAACGTTGTGAACAATTCTGGAATGCTTGACGAGATCGCATTGATCGTTCCGCCTCGGACTCCCTCGGACAGATTGCGACCGATATACTCGCTCGCCAATTCAAACCCATCGCAGGCCCGCCAGATGATAAGGCATGTGAAGAAGATCAGAACGAGCGGAATCAAAATGCCCATGAAGTGGCTCTGGTAATGGACGCATTTTCTCAACTGACCTTCGTGATCAATGACAACGCGACCGTGACATCATGTCTGAAATAGTGACGAGTGGAGGGATCATAGCCGGTGAGCGCATTGCCGTATCGGAATCACCCACGAATTTTCAAGCGATCGAAGCCGAAACTGGTCTTCCGCTCAGTGGTGTGTTTGCCGAGGCGACTCCGGCACTGATCGACCAAGCGTGTCGATCTGCCCGCGAAGCGTTTGCTGTGATGCGACGGATGCCCGCCGAGCGGCTTGGTGACCTTCTGGCAACGATCGCGGACGGCATGCGAAATGAACGTGTTGAGATTGAGCATCGATGTCGAGCCGAAACAGGTTTTCTTCCGCAGCGCGTCGCGGGCGAATTTGACAGAGCGGTCGGACAGCTGGAATTGTTTGCCGATTTGGCTCGCCGACGCGTGTGGGATGATCGACAAATCGATCCCGCCGATCCAGAACGACCGGGCATGCCACGACCCGAACTGCGGCGACGAAAAATCCCCGTCGGACCGGTTGCTGTATTTGGTGCCTGCAATTTTCCGCTCGCGATATCAACTGCCGGCAATGACACGGTGGCCGCTTTCGCGGTTGGTTGTCCCGTGATCGTCAAATCGCATCCTGGACATCCGGGAACATGCGAGCTCATCGGCCGCGTCATCGCCGAAGCGGTTTCTTCCAAGAATTTTCCACCGGGCACGTTTAGTTTGTTGCACGGGCGTCAACCGCAGACATCCTGCGACTTGGTTGCACATCCATCCATTGCAGCCGTGGGCTTCACAGGCAGTCCCGCAGCGGGACGTGCTTTGGCGCGCGTCGCTGCCGATCGCGATCACCCCATTCCGTGCTTTGCCGAACTTGGTAGCACGAATCCGGTGTGCGTTACCGACGCGGCGATGCAGTCGCGTGGTGATGACATCTCTTCTGGTTTTGTTGCTTCGCTGCGTTTTGGGAATGGTCAAATGTGCACCAAGCCCGGCTTGGTGGTCATGACAACGGCAAGCGCCCGTGCCTTGGGTGAGAAGGCCGCAACGATGCTCCATGAGATGGATCCGTTGCCACTTCTTAACGCCAATGTGGCGAAAGGTTTTGATCGGGGCACCTCTCGGTTGGAGGAAAACGAAGGCGTTGAAATCTTGACGCCCAAGCCTCAACCGACCGCAACGTCGACGCTCGGTCCGTATCATCGATCGGCGCGTCTCTATTTGCTGCATGCGAATGAAACGACGAGTTGGTCGGAGCTTTTGCATCAAGAAACCTTTGGTCCCGTGTCGCTGTTGGTCGCATGCGATGATGAGGATGCGATGCTGAATGTCATGTCACAGTTCACCGGTTCATTGACCGCGACCCTTCATGATCAAGACGGTGTCGATGAGGCATTTCAGGACGCTTGGTTAGACATCGCGATGCAGTTTGCCGGCCGCATCATTCACAACGGATGGCCAACGGGCATGGAGATCGGTCCAGCGACGCATCACGGTGGACCGTTTCCTGCTAGCTTGGACGGACGCAGTACGTCTGTCGGGTATGCCAGTCTGGATCGGTTCGTGCGTCCGATTTGCTTTCAGAACTGGCGTGGTTTTCCGCATGATCATCCGTCGCATTGATCCTTGAGATCGGGCGACAGGATGACAGGCTTCATGTCATGGCGGCGTTGGTGACCATTTCCAACAGGTCATCATCCAGCGGTGCAGCATCGGCAAAATCGTGCACCTGCTGTGCGTGGCGGGCACCGGTCAGGACACCTGCGACGCCGTATTGCGAAAGAACCCAGGAAACAGCCAAGTTTGCGACGCTGCGTTGATGTCGCTTGCCGATTACGCGCAGACGATCAACGACACGATGAGCATGCTCGCGAGCATCGCCTTGAAAGATCGGATACGTCGGTCGGCTATCGCCAGCAGGAAAGATGTGATCGCGTTTGATGTCACCGGCAAGCAGCCCTTTCATCAATGCCCAATATGTCAGCGCGACAGTGCCGTTGTTTGCGGCCGGATGAATCAACGAGTCAAGTGAGTCCGTTTGCAAAAGGTTGAGCGGGCACTGAATCGCGACGCTCGGACCGGTCGATTCAAATAAGACTCGTTGTGTGTCGCTTGCGTTGCAAATGCCGACGTGATCTGTCAATCCTCGTTTGCGAAGCGACTGCAATGCGTCACCACTGAGACGAAGATCGAGTGACTCGTCAACGCTGTGCAGCATCAGCACATCGAATTTCTCGATTCCGATGCGTTTCAAGCAAGTTTCGGCATCTTGAATCAGAGTCTCCGGACGACCGTCTACATAACGCTTACCGGACGCATCGTACCGCTGCGAAACCTTGCTGATGATCGAAACGTCATCACGGTGCAACCAACTTTCATTGCGACGCAGGGCATCGCCCAACGCCCGATCCGACTGGCCGTCCAAGCCATAGCTAAATGCGGTGTCGAACGCGCGAATGCCACCCTTCAAGGCGGCGTCGATCGTCTCGCAAGCATCTTCCTGTGTCACTCCAATCGTGGTGACACCCGCGATCGGCCACAGGCCCAAGACGATTCGGCTGCGTAACCACGATGGCATCAGGATAGTGGCCGCATCGAATCGGCGGTGCCGCGGCTGTCCGATTCAAACGTGGAGGACTCAGTTGCGACGTTATCGGCGTGTTGACGCCCCAACAATCCTCGAAGCTGATCGGGGGTGGGTGGGTCGCACAGTCGAAACTTGGTCGAACGGCCGTCGGCATCGTCCACCATGACCATGGTTGCGGCAGCCAAATCCGCGGCGATGGTGCTATCGAGCAGCATCGACGAATCTGATGCGTTGAGCGGACCGGCCAATCGAAGTTCAAAATCATGGTGACTTTGTCGTGGCAGCCAACGCGTCAACGTTTCGGCGGACGACATCGCCACCACACAAAAGATGCCAACACCGGGGCCATCGCGGAGGACTTTTTGAAATAACTGATCGGCACGATCGCTTGCGTCACCATCGAGCGAGAATTGATACGCATCGCTTTGTCGAAGGTCACGAAAACGATCCAGCGGCTCGATCACAATTAACCAAGGGCATAAATCGGAATCGGCCCCCTGATCCAATCGTGATTCGATTTCCGCGGCGATGCGTGCCAGTTCCGATTCCGAATCTCTGGGCGAGATGCGGCGACAGCTCAGCCCCGTTTGCGTGACCCAGTCGCCAAGCGAAGGTTCATTGTCATTGCGGTGACCGTCGAAGAAGACAATTTGACCGTTGGGGGCATGCAAAGATTGCGTGGCCATCACGCAGGCCAAAACCGCCCGTCGCATCTTTGGCGGAGCAACCAATAACGCGTTGCGACCGGTCGCTGCCGACAATCGGATCGCGGCGGGTGGACCCAACTCGACCGCTTCGCCCAGCAGGCCCACGACATGCTGCCGCCCATGCGTTGATGACTGCACCTGATCGACCATCGATGAGTCAAACTGGCTCGGCCGATTGCCTTCGAACACGATCGGCGGGTCGAATTTCGTGGGGCGTCTTTGTTCACGTTCGATGATTTGATCCAACAGTTCCACGTGCGTTTCGTGATCGAGCCAAGCCACCTGGAATGGTTGATTGCCCTCAACTAGGCCGCCCGCGTTGTTGTAAATCGCTTGACCTGGGTGCGTTAGCAAGCGTGCCGCGTGGTTATCTTCAGACAACACCAACGCATCATCGGATTGCCCACACTGCAGTGCGACGCGCACTGCCATTTGTCCCAGGGTGGCTCGCGGCAGGCTGTTGGTGCCCGCAAGCGACTGACTGCTGAGCACGATGTGGATACCAAACGAGCGTCCTTGCCGGACCAACCGATCAAGCCTCGCCGTGCAATCGGCGGCGATGGCATCGTCACGAGCGAATAGCTCTTGGAACTCATCCACAACCAGCATGATCCGCGGCATCGTCTGATCCGGTTGCGCGGTTCGATAATGCGACAGGTCACCAACCCCCGCGTCCCGAAAGATCTCACCGCGTCGCGTCAGTTCATCATCCAAACGTTGCAGGACGCTCAGCCCAAACTCGCGTTCACTTTCAATACCGATGATGCGAGCATGAGGAATCGGATGGTCCGCGTAGACCTTGAACTCAACGCCTTTCTTGAAGTCGAGCAAGTAGAGCTGCAGCTCGTCCGCGTGATATTTGATGGCACCAGCGGTCACCAAGCTATGCAACAGCGTGCTTTTTCCCGAGCCTGTTTTGCCGACGACCAGAACATGCTGCTGTACCCCTTGGCCGAGTCGCAATGCCAGGTTGCGACCGGCTCCCTGACTGCCGAGCACAATTTGAATGCCGTCAGACGTGCTGGCCTCGTTAGTGAGGTGCCCATTGGTGACCTGCAACGAGGACCGCTGCGTTTCGGTCAGCAAGCTGATTAGAGGAACGGTCACCGTGGCGGCGTCGGCGGCCGCTTTTCCAATTCGACGAAGTAGCGGCTCGCGAATCTCGGTTGGTGGCGGTGACAAAGGCCAAAACGGCAAGTGATCCAGTCCGCCGCTGTTGCAACTCCAATGCCCCATCTCGTGATTTTGATCGATGCGTTTGTCGGCACGAAACGTTAGTCGACAAAGCCGATCGGACGAGAACAACTGCATGTCGTCGGGCCAAGTCTGATCCGAATTGACAACAAGGATCACGAGAATCCCGCACCGGATGCCGTTTTGAATCAGCGAATTCAAATGAGAATACGCATCACGCGACAGGCCTTCGGGTAAGCCGACCGCCGCGATGGCGTGATACGGTTCGGCGAGCGCGCCCGCCTTGGAATTGTAGTCTTCAATCCGAGCGAAACGGTCGCGCAGGCTCGCCTGCAGCACATCTTCGACGTGCTGAGTCAGTTCCGCCAAACGGTGCGTGATCGATTCGCCGGTCGTCCACACGCGATGATGAATGATCGCGGGATCATGATCTCCCAAAGCCATGAAGTTGGCAAAGTGCTGACCGCGACCCACTGGATCAAGCAAGGTGCATTTGGCTTTGCCAGCCGGCGCTGAACTCATGAGCCGCCACAGCAATTGATGTGCGATGGCAACGCCCTGATCCAAATATGCCGATGGTGTTTGAATCAACACGCCACTGAATCGACGACGGTGAAGCGCCAGCGGCATCGAATCAGGAAACGCGATGTCCTTCAAAATACGTTCTTCGATATCGTTGCCATCCGCATCACCATTGCCGTTTGAATCACTGGTGAGCGCGTGGTTCAATTTGGTGGCGAACGAAGAACCGAGTTTGATGGTTCCCAAAGGCAAGAAATCCACACTCGCCTGCGGTTGGGATGGATGCCTGAGGATGTCTGTCCAGCTCGGATGTCGTTGCTGAAGGATCGTGGTGGACGCATCAATCCGTTTGACGGCCCTTGATAAAGCGACCTGCAAGCGTGCGGTTAGTTGATCGACGGTCATGCGATGCTGACGGTCCGCATTCAATCTCGTCTGGTCAACGATTTGATCGGTGTCAGCCAACGTGCTCTGGATAGTCGATGCGGTTTCATCGGCTCGCCGACGCATCGTGTTTTGCAACTCCGCGTATACGTCGCGAAACTGTTGGTCAATTTGAGTCAGTTTGTCGTTAAGTGATTGACGTTGAGCATCGGCTTTCGCTTGCGTTTCTTGTTGAGCCTGCAGGAGATGCTCGTCTTTCCACCGGGCCGCTTCTGCCAAGTGCGATTGACGTTGGTCGATGAGATCTTGGGTCGCTTTCTTGCATGTGGCATCGGCGATCCGCCGTGCTTCTTGCGCGACCCTTTCAACGGCGATCCGAATGCGCTCGGAAAGCGGATGCAGCCGTCGCGTCATTTTTCGCAGCGGCCACATCAAACTCAAATAAACAGCAAATCCCAGAACGCCCATGACGGGAACGCCTCCCGTCATCCACCACAGCAGCGGATCGGCTCGAAGCAGCAAGGCACCGAAGGCCCAAATGACGATTCCAATGCCAACTGCGGCCGGCAAGTAAAACGAATCGACGATTTTGGACGGTAGTCCGGTCTGCATCTCGTTGGTGACCGCATGCAAACGCCGATTGAGTCGCGCGATCGATTCCAATGCCTCGAGTACGGAGGTTGGCTTGGTTTCGTCGAACTCGGTCAACGGTTCGTCGTTGCTCATCGGATCGAGATACCGATTCAATCGGCGTATGGTGAGTTCTCTCGCCCATTGAAGGTCCCGTTCACCGGCGGATACCGCCGTGTCAACTTGATGCAGCTCGTGATGCTTTTTCTTGGGTGGTCCGTCTTTACGCTGCGCGTATTGATGCTCGATTGCCGTGATGCGTTTTTCGACTTTTCCAAGAATCTGACTCTCGGCGGCGGTCCATTCGCGACGGTGAACAACGGCGATCTGCCGAATGGCGTCTCGAGTCTGTTTGGCGGCCGTTTCATAGGCTGCGATCGCGTTTTCCTGTGCTTCATCCCACTGACGCAGCGTTGCTTCGCGGTCGCGTCCGCACGACGATCGCACCTCGGCCAGTTGCTTGGCGAGCTCCGTTTCGAGATTTGCCGATGCTTCCTGGCGGGCGTCTTCCAGACGGCGATGCTCGGTTTTGGACGCCGAAACGCGGTTGATCAAGCCGTCCAACAATCGACGCTGTCGATCGGGATTAAAAAGCAAAATCGGACTGACCGCGTCGTCTTTCATGGAGTCCGATTGTAAACCAATCCGACTTGAGTCGTGCCGGGCGGTTTTGTTAACGACAAGGGTTCTGGGTTTAACCCCGGATACCTAACGCTCTGTCAAACCTGAGCTGGTCGAATTTCGTTGATGAAGTGGGACTGGCTTCCAAGTCCGTCATTCAGTTAGTCCCTCGACGGACTGGAAATCCATCGTACCCAACCGCCGCCGTGTAACACGGCACTCCATCCTTGCCATAGGCGATTCCAATGCGATCCTTGCGTCAGAGAATTCTGCATGCCAAATCGTTTTCAGTCGTGCTTGGATGCGTGCTCGGCGTCGCAATGATCGCCTTCGGAGTCGTCAAACATACGGCGGCGCAGATTCCGCTCGCGACCAGTCCCGGTGGTGAGCTTGCGACCCGAGTGGATCCCGTTGCCAACCTCGAGGAACAACTTGTCAATCGGCTGCGTGCCACGCGTCCCAGTCAACGCGATTACCTGCGATTTCTGGTCGAGCAGGTAAGGCAGAATCGGTTATCGATCCGGTTGGTGATCGCCGTGGAACGATATGCACTGCGACGCAATCCGCGATATGCTTTCCCGTTTTTCGAGCGTGCGATGGCGTTTGAAGCTCGCAAAC